>NZ_AJWE01000062.1:0-13563 GCF_000281145.1 Rhizobium sp. CF142
AAGGTGCCCGACAGGGCGGATGAGGGGGCCACGCTCCGCAGCAGCAGCCACCTTTCGCTTGCGCTCAAGCTCCTCACGGCTGCGCCACTCGGCCCCCTCATCTGCCCTTCGGGCATCTTCTCCCCGCTGGGGCGAAGGGGGAAAAAGGTGCGCGCGCCTCATTCCGCCGGCTCCATGGCGGGCGCTGCCGGCTTGGCCTTTGCCTTCCTGCTTGGCGCACCGACACGCAGACGCCGGTCGCTGAGCGAGACGAAGCCGCCGAGGGCCATGATCAAGGTCCCACCCCAGATGCACAGGATAAACGGCTTCCACCAGATGCGCACGACGATGCCGCCGTCATGGGTGGCATCCCCCAGCGAGACATAGAGCTGGCTGAGACCGAAGGTCAGGATGCCGGCCTCCGTCGTCGGCATCTGCCTTGCGGTATAGAGCCGCTTGGCCGACCAGACATCGGCAATCTCGGCGCCGCCGCGGCGGATCGAGAAATGGCCGCGGTCCTCGGTATAGTTCGGACCGGTGGCCGGCTGCATGCCGTCGAAGACGATGCCGTAGCCGCCGGCATCCGTCGACTGGCCCTGCTTCATCTCGACCACATGTTCGCTCTGGAAGGTGGTGACCGCGACGATGCCGAGCACGGTGACGCCAAGTCCGGCATGGGCAAGTGCGGTGCCGAAAGCCGAGCGCGGCAGGCCGGTCAAGCGGCGCCAGGCAATCTCCGCCTTCACCTTGCCGATGCCGGCGCGATACCAGAGGTCGGCAGCAGCCCCTAAGATCAGGAACAGGCCGGCAGCAAGGCCGAGCACGGCCATGACCGGGCCGCCATGTTCGAGATAGAAGAAGACGAGGGCTGCGACGAAAGCAAGACCGGCCACGACATAGAGCCGCTGCAGGGCGCCGAGCAGATCGCCGCGCTTCCAGGCAAGCAGCGGCCCGAACGGCACGACGATCAGGAGCGGCGCCATCAACAGGCCGAAGGTGAGGTTGAAGAAGGGCGGGCCGACGGAGATCTTGTCGCCGGTCAGCGTTTCCAGGACCAGCGGATAAAGCGTGCCGGTCAGCACCGTGCCGCAGGCAACCGTCAGGATGAGGTTGTTGACGACGAGCGCCCCCTCGCGCGAGATCGGCGCAAACAGCCCGCCGGCCGACAGGAGGGGCGCGCGGAAGGCAAAGAGCGACAGCGCTCCGCCGATGAAGATCAAGAGGATGCAGAGGATGAAGACGCCGCGGCTCGGGTCGCTGGCGAAGGCATGGACCGAGGTCAGCACGCCGGAGCGCACCAGGAAGGTGCCCATCAGCGACAGCGAGAAGGTGAGGATCGCAAGCAGCACCGTCCAGATCTTCAGCGCCTCGCGTTTTTCCATGACGAGCGCCGAGTGCAGGAGTGCGGTGCCGGCAAGCCAGGGCATGAAGGAGGCATTCTCCACCGGATCCCAGAACCACCAGCCGCCCCAGCCAAGCTCGTAATAGGCCCAGTAGGAGCCCATGGCGATGCCGAGCGTCAGGAAGGTCCAGGCGGCCAGCGTCCAGGGCCGCACCCAGCGCGCCCAGGCGGCATCGATGCGGCCATCGAGGAGGGCAGCAACCGCAAAGGAGAAGCAGACGGAGAAGCCGACATAACCGAGATAGAGCAGCGGCGGATGGATGGCGAGGCCGATATCCTGCAGCACCGGGTTCAGGTCCCTGCCTTCGGCGGGAGCCGGATCGAGGCGGACGAAGGGATTGGAGGTCAACAGGATGAAGAGGATGAAGGCGACCGAGATCCAGGCCTGGACGGCGAGAACATTGGCCTTCAGCGTATCGGGCAGATTGCGCCCGAAGATCGCGACCAAGGCGCTGAACAGCGCCAGGATCAGCAGCCAAAGCATCATCGATCCCTCGTGATTGCCCCAGACGCCGGAATATTTGTAGATCAGCGGCACCAGCGAATGCGAGTTCTCCCAGACGTTCTGAACCGAGAAGTCGGAGACGACATGGGCATAGGTGAGCACACCGAAGGAGAAGGCGACGAGGGCAAAGAGCAGGATGGAGCCCAAGGGCGCCACATCCATCATCGCCTGATCACCGCGCCGGGCACCAATCACGGGCACGACCGACAGGATGATCGCGGTTGCGAGCGCCAGAACCAGCGCATAGTGGCCGATCTCGATGATCATGGCGTCGCCTTTGTCTCTTGCGCCTGGGCTTCCTGGCCCTTGGCCTCGCCCTTGGCTTCAGCACCTTTAGCCTCACCTTGCGGCACCTCACCTTGCGGCGCTGGCCCCTTGCCCTCTTCCCAAAGGCCCTGGGCCTTCAGCTTGTCGGCCACTTCCTTGGGCATATAGGTCTCGTCATGCTTGGCCAGCACGGTATCGGCGGTAAAGACAGTGCTGCCCGTCTCGAAGGCGCCTTCGGTGACCACCCCCTGCCCTTCGCGAAACAGGTCCGGCAGGATGCCCTGGTAGCGGACATTGACGATCTCTCCGCTCGGATCGGTCACCGCAAAGCGCACAACCGAACCCTCGCCGCGCATAACGCTGCCGCTTCCCACAAGGCCGCCGAGGCGGATGCGGGTGCCCGGCGCCACCGGCGTCTTGGCGAGGTCGCCCGGCATATAGAAATAGGCGACCGACTGGCTGAAGGCGAACATCACGAGCAGCACCGCGACAAGGATGAAGCTCATGCCGCCGGCAATCACCGCCAGGCGTTTCTGCTTGCGCGTCATTGCGTCAACCCTTCCGTCGCGATGCCGAGTTCCTTTGCCAGCGCCAGGAGCTGCTTGCCCTGATCACCCGATGCCGGGAAGGCGGCAAGCCCGCGCTTCAAGGCACCGGCGGCGCGATCCTTGTCGTTCAATACGGCGTAAGAGCGGACGAGACGCATCCAGCCCTCGAAATTGTCGGGATCATCAGTCAGTTTGGCATCCAGGCTTTCCACCATGCCACGGATCATCTGCTGACGGTCGCCGCTGCTCATCGTCTCAGCCGCCGCGACATCCTCCGCCGTCGGGCCGCCCAGTGCCGAGGATTGTGCAGCAGGCCGCGCTTCCGGCTCGGCTGCAGGCGCAACCGCCGCGCCGCCATTCCTGGCGATATGCTCGTTGACCAGCGGCAGCCAGGGTGCGTCATCAGGCGATTGCCTGGCGAGATCCTCGAAGGCGGTGCGCGCCTGATCGGGTTGGCCTGCCTGCTCCAGGCTCAGCGCAACATAGAAACGGGCGCGCGGGTTGTTCGGCTCAAGCGCCAACGACTGTTCAAGCACCTTGCGCGCATCTTCTGTCACCACGCCTTCGGCCACCGCCATCAGCGTTTCGGCAAGACCGTCGAGACGCGCGGGGCTTGGGCCAAGCAAACGGATGGCGTTGCGATAGGCGGTCTCGGCGTCGGTAATGCGCATCGTGCTGAAATAGATCGGCGCCAGCACATCCCAGCCCTTGCCGTCGTCAGGGTTCTGCGCCAGATGCCGCTCCGCCTTGGCCACGAGAACGGCCATATCATTCCCGGGATTGGCGAGCCGCGCTTCCAGCGGCTGCGACGGCAGGTCGGGCCTGCCGGTATTCATGTAAAGACAGAGCCCGATGACCGGCAGGAGCAGCACGATGAAGGCTTCGGTCAGGCGGTGATGCCTTGCAGGCTTACGTTCTTCGGCCGGTGCAACACCGGAAACGGCAATCAGCCGGCGGCCGATCTCCGCGCGGGCGTAATCGGCCTCGTCGGCACTGATCAGGCCGCCCGAGAGATCCCTGTCGAGTTCGCGCAACTGGTCGCGATAGACAGCAGCCTCACCGGCGCGCGTATCCTCGACCGCCTTCGCTCCACGCAAAAGAGGGTAAAGCAGAATGGCGGCAACAGCCGCCGTCAGGATGGCCACGAGAATCCAGAACAGCATATCGGCCCAATTACTTGAAGCGCGCCCTCATTCCAACTGCCAATGCCGGAATGACGAAGATTTGAGGCTTTTGGCCGCAAGGATAACGGGCAAGAGAGTTCAGCCGAGCGGCGACCAGGTGCCGTTTTCGTTGCGACAAGCGGCACCGCGCGCCAGCGTATCCTTACCATCGACCGTCACCGTATGGGTGTACTGGCGGCAGTTCTGCGAGCCGACCTGATAGGGTGCCGCGGCCACGACGCTGCCCTTGGCATCGCGGCCAGTCCAGGTGACCGGCTGCCCGACGGCTGCGCCTTCCAGCGCGCGGTATTCGGCTTCCAGCGCCCGCTGCTTGTCGCTGTCATCAAGCTCTACGCCGGTGCGTCCGACGATGCCACCCTGCAAGGCAGAGATGAAAGCGGCCGAAGCCGGGGGCCTGCCGCCGCCAAAGAGACCACGCGTTGTAGCTCCCTTCGTCGTCGTGCAGCCAGAGAGCGCAACGGCAACGAGAAGGGAAGAAACGATCATGCCTTGCGAACGTAGAGTCATTGCAATCGAACCACGATCAGGGGTGTCAAAATGAGCCGATCGAAGTGCAGCGTCCCCGTGTCAGCATTAAGGCAAAGCATGCTATACATTTGCCACTATCTTTGTGACATCAAGCAGTTGCTCATGCAACATCCTTTGTCACACCTGGCAGGATAAGCTTGGCTTTCAGTCCGCCCCACTCCCCGCGCGTGAGTTCCAGACGGCCCTGGTACTCGTTGGAAATTTCGGTGACGATGGAGAGGCCAAGGCCGGTTCCGGGCTTGCTCTCATCCAGACGCCGGCCGCGCTTCAGCGCTTCGCGGATCTGGTCTGGCTCCAGGCCCGGGCCGTCATCCTCGACGGCAAGCTCCACCCAGTGTTTTCTGGCGCTGGCTTCTGTTCCCTTCACGTCATCGCCGGCTTCGACCGCCGAGAGGCGCACCTTGCTCTTGGCAAAACGCGCGGCGTTTTCCAAGAGGTTGCCGACCGTCTCCTCGAGATCCTGCTGCTCCATGGCGACGGCCAGATGCGGCGGCTGGACGATCAGCTCGAATTCGGTTTCGACGTTCAGGCGACGCATGACGCGCACCAGCCGCTCCAGCGCCGGTTCGGCATCGGTGCGCGCAAGCACGGATTCACGCTGGGCGGCAATACGGGCGCGGTTGAGATAGGACTGTACCTGCCCCTGCATGGCCTCGGCCTGATTGCGCACCAGGTCGCCATGCGATCTCTCAAGCACGCGCGCTTCATTGAGCAGCACGGCGATCGGCGTCTTCAGGGAATGGGCAAGATTTCCGACCTGCATGCGCGCCCGCTCGACGATGCGGCGGTTGCTGTCGATCAGTGCATTGACCTCATTGGCAAGCGGCAGGATTTCGCGGGGAAAATCGCCCTTCAGCTGCTCGCTTTCACCGGCGCGGATGCGCTCCAATGCGGCGCGCGCCTTATCCAAGGGCTTGAGGCCGTAGAGAATGGCGAGCGCATTGACGATGAGACTGCCGACGCCGAAGCCGGCGAGCGCCAGATAGAGCCGGTGGGAGAAGTTGCGGACATCATCTTCCACGACATCGACATTGCCTGTCACGCGGAAGCGGGCTGCGCGGCCATCGGTGTCGAGCACCACTTCGGTTTCGGCCACCTGCACGCGGTTTCCGGAGGCGTCCGTCACCTGATAATAGCGCTCGTAATTCTTGTCGAAGGGCGCTTCCACGACCGACAGCACCGGGATCGTCGCGGAGCCCAACGAAGGCGAGACGAGCGGCGCGGTCGTATAGGTGCCGAGCGGTTCGACCACCCAGTACCAGCCGGTCTTCGGCTGGGCGAAGCGCAGGTCGCCGAGCTGCGGGCTGCCCGACAGGGCACCCTGATCGCCGATCGTCACGGAATTGATGACGTTATAGAGCTGCGCCCGCAGCAGATCCTGAAAGCCGCGCTCGGCGCTGCGTCTATAGAGCGTCGAAATCAACAGACCGATCACCACCAGCGCCACCGTCGACCAGACCGTGGTCAGGAGCAGCACGCGTGCGGTGAGCGACTTAATTCGCATTGGTCGGCGCTTGGATGCGGTAACCGAGACCGCGCACCGTTTCGATCAAATCGACGCCCATCTTCTTGCGCAGGCGGCCGACGAAGACCTCGATCGTATTGGAATCGCGGTCGAAATCCTGATCGTACATATGCTCGACCAGCTCGGTGCGCGACACCACCTCGCCCATGTGATGCATGAGATAAGCAAGCAGGCGGTACTCATGCGAGGTGAGCTTCAGCGCCACACCGTTGACGATCGCCTTCGAGGTCTTGGTATCGAGCCGCACCGGGCCGCAGACGATTTCGGAGGAGGCATGACCGGCCGCGCGGCGGATCAGCGCGCGGATGCGGGCCAGCACTTCCTCGACATGGAAAGGCTTGGTCACATAATCGTCGGCGCCCGCATCGATGCCGGCCACCTTGTCGCTCCAGCGGTCACGAGCGGTCAGGATCAGTACCGGCACGGTGCGGCCGGCGCCGCGCCATTTTTCCAGAACGGTCACGCCGTCGAGTTCAGGCAGGCCGATATCAAGAATGATGGCATCATAGGGTTCGGTATCGCCGAGGAAATGGCCTTCCTCGCCATCGAACGCCTGATCGACGACATAGCCCGCCTCTTTCAGCGTGTCGCTCAGCTGCCGGTTCAGATTGACGTCGTCTTCGACTACCAGAATGCGCATCGCTTCGCCTTCATCCGCTGCAAATCACTGATGTCATGAATAAGCCGATTCCGCCTACATCGGAACCTTTACTGTCACCTTGCGCGGACGCTGGCCGTTGCCCTGAACGAGAACGGTGATGATGCAGGTGTCGCCCACCGGCTGCACGGAAAGAAGCTGGCCGCCCGTCTCGTCCACGACCTGCTGGGCTGCGGCGCTGCAATCGCGCGCCACACGCAGGACAAGCGTGTGGGTATCGTCCGGTGAGGGCGCCGAAACCGCCAGGCCGGCGGCCAATGCTGCGACGCTCAGAGGAGAGGCCATGTGCTGTGCTTTCAATGTAATGCCAACTTGTCCCGAATATGTACTCACGCGACCTGAATGGCAAATGAATGCACGGTAACATGGGGTTTTTAGAACAATTCTCGACTATTGCGCGAAATATACCAGATTTCTGAATGATGCAGCTAAGGCCTTCTGCCACTGCGAAAATCCCGACACAAGGCAAATCCGTACTGGATTTGTTCGATCACGCCTTTCACCATCTGGTTGAAACTGCTATCGCTCGGTCGCCTTCATCCATTTCATTTCCGAATCCATGCAAAAATCACTTTCGCTTCGTACGGCGCAGACAGTTGGCGTGCTCGCCGTCACCCAGCTTATCGGCTGGGGCACCACGTTTGATATGCTCGGCGTCATGGGCCGCGTCATCGCGCCATCGCTCGGGCTGCCGAATGAGGTGATCTTTGCCGGTCTGACGGTGATGATGGTGATCAGTGCCTTTGCCGGTCCGGCCACCGGGCGCTGGCTCGGCCGCTATGGCGCCGCGAAAGTGCTCGCCGCCTCGTCGCTGACTTTTGCGATCGGCCTGCTGCTGCTTGCCGCCGCCACCAATATAGTCATCTATGGTCTTGCCTGGGTCGTCATCGGGCTTGGCGGTGCGCTCGGCCTCTCGGCGCCGTGCTATACCGCCGTTGTCGAACGCGAGGGCGCGAACGGCAAGCGCGTCATCGCCATCCTGATGCTGTTCACGGGTCTTTCGGCCACCATCTTCTGGCCGATCCTGACGCTGCTCAACGAGAATTTCGGCTGGCGCATCACCTTCGTCGTCAGCGCCTGCCTGCAATTCTTCGTCTGCCTGCCGCTGCATCTCTTCGGCCTGCCGAAGCCGGTTGCGAGCCACACGCAGGGGGCTGCCGCCGAAACACCGCCGGTGGAGCTTTCGCCTGCCGACCGGCGCAAGGCCTTCCTGCTGATCGCCATCTCTACCACGCTCTGCACCTTCATCACCTTCGGCGTCTCGCCGTCATTGCTCGAAATCTTCCGCCAGTCCGGCGCATCGTCGGCCCTTGCCCTGCAGCTCGGCTCGGCCCGCGGCGTCATCGGCATTTCGGCACGCGCGCTCGACATGCTGCTCGGCAAGCGCGGCAATCCGATCCTGACATCGGTGATGGGCGTCAGCCTGATGCTGTTCAGCTTCCTGATGCTCTTCACCGTGCCGCCATCGACGCCGCTGCTCGTCACCTTCGTGCTGCTCTACGGTTTCGGCTCCGGCGTGCTGGCGGTCGCCCGCGCGCTGATGCCGCTCGCCCTCTTCTCGGCCAAGGAATACGGGCTGCAGGCGGCGCGCCTGTCGATGCCGCAGAACCTTGCCAATGCCATCGCACCCGTCATCTTCACCGCCATCCTCGATCGCGCCGGCGCCGGTCCGACGCTCATCACCTGCGCGGCGCTTGCGGCCATCGCACTGGTCTTCGTGCTGATGTTGATGGCGCTGGTGCGCAGCGCAAAGCCGAGCGCTCAGCCCGCCTGATTGGCGGCGGGTGGCTCATCACACGGCATCAACGGCCGCAAATCCGTTAAGCTTTTGAATCGTTTGCGACTTTTCTCTCAATGATTGCCTCCGGCATCTCGCAGATTGATTCATCTTCTGCCGGAATCGATTCCGGCCTCCCCCTATCCATTTGTATCTGAATAAGAATTTTCAAAAAGCGCCGTTAGTGCAGTGTTTTTGGGGTTAAGTCATTGATCCTGAATAAGTGATCCACTTAACGGCAAAACTTCGCGTAAAGAATTTCAAAAATCGGAAAGCAGCGTCTGCTGAAATTACAATTTCAAAAAAGTATGGACCCTGATGCGTCACTTATTCAGAATCAATAACTTAGCCGGAAAATCTCGGCGAAATGAGCCATCATCCGGAAATACTTATTCATTTTCAATGAGATAGATCGCCACCCAAGGCGATGCAATCGTCGCCGTCAATCCTGCAGGGGCCTGATAACGGCCTTGCCGCTATCGAAATCGGCCGCAACCCTGGTATCGCGGAGCGGTTTTACCGTGCGGGTGGAGAGATCATAATCGGGATGCGCCTTGTAGGCGGCGAGCGCTTCCTCGCTTTCGAATTCGCCGTAGACGACGAAATCGACCGCATTGCCCCACTGGTCCGTCTTGACGTTTTCGCCGATCTCCAGCTTCAGCGCATGCGGAATGCCCGTCAGTATCGAGAGCCCCTTGCGCACCGCCTCGCGATTTTCCTCCGGCACGGTGAAGAAGACGATATGGCGGATCACGCGGACACTCCTGTGGCAATTCTCTAAGCCTAAGCGGGGCGATAACACGCGCCGCCCGGGCCTTCAACCGGGCCAGAATGCCGCGCTGGCATTCGGGCGGATCGCCGCGAAGAAGGTTTGCGCATAATCGGCGAGCTTCTCGGCCCTGTCGGTGCCGTTGACGATGCGGCGCGCATTGACCCAGTCTTCCCTGTCTTGATTGAGGTGATCGCAAAGCCGGTGGCTGGTGAAGCTGCCGCGCAGCATGCCCTCGATCAGGATCGTCACAGCCGGCGCCATTTCCATGGCGCGATCGGGCTGGGCGACGAGATCGATGCCGGTCACCTCGCTCATCGCCTCGTAGTTTCTCTTGTGGGTGAGTTGCACCAGCCCGCGGCCGAGCCAGCACTTGCCGTCCTCATCCGGCCGCCAGTAAGGCGATTTCACCCAGGAGAGCCGGCCGGACACGAAGGCGGTCTCAAGGATCTCGACGGCGCGCGAATCGCTCGTTGCCAACGTCTCGCGCACAGGCTGCATCGTGTAAGCGGTCTCATGAAAGGCGGTGGCCAATATATAGGCCAGCCAGCGCCGATCAGCGGTAGCCAAATTCGCGTCCCAGTAGTCGAAGATCGCGTTCATGCCTTCGATCTGGGCTGGGGTGAGACTGCCCTTGAACAGCGCGTGCTGTACCGTGTCGAAGAAGAATTGCCGGTCGAGTGAGACTGTCATGATGAGCTTCTCTGAGGCCTGCTGTGGTTAACGTCCGCTTAATCGATTGAAATTAATTTAATCGTTTCAAGTGTGACCGGGGTAGATTTACACGCAGTTTTTGTTGTGCGATGCATCGATCCGTAAGCACACCCTTGCTGAGGAAGAGAGGCATATGATGCAGACCACCGCAGAAGCTCCGACCAAGATCCCCCAGCACGTCGTCGACCAGATGGAAAACGAGTGGCGCCAGATACGCACGCAGCGCGAGAATCCGCGCCCGGTCCGCCTGCCCTCCCAGAACGACTCTTAAACACAATCTTGACGGGTGAGGACGTCCTGAACCCCTCACCCGCAGCCTCCCACGTTGCCGGCATTCGTGCTCCTGCCAACGCTGCGGCCACCGCCTATCCCCCGCGTTTCGTCGCAGCCAGCCTGCCGGCCAGCCGGTCCAGGGTTCTGCGGAACATATCCCTGTCATCCAGCGCCCGCGAGAGCACCAGTGCGCCCTGAATGCCGGAGACGGCCTCTTCGGCTGCGGCAAGTGCATCATCCTCGACGTAGCCGGCGCGGACCAGCGCCTGGCGCAGTGCCTCGATCCAGCGGACGAAATAATCCCTGATGACGGGCGAGAAGCGCTGGCGCGTTTCGTCCAGCGCAAAGGCGCCGACGAGGCAGATGCGGCTGCCGGAGCGGAAATAGTCCCTCACATTCGCCCACATCGCATCGATCGCCGCCCCGGGATCGTCACGTCGCAACGGCTCGTAAATAGCGCGTTCGAACCAGCCGTCGACATCGGCAAGGACGGCGGCCGCCATCTCCTCCTTGCCCCCGGGGAAGAAGTGATAGAGGCTGCCTTTGCCGATGCCGGTGCGCTCGGTGATGCGGCTCAATGTCGTGCCCTCGTAGCCGAGCTCGCGGAAGATCTCCGCAAGCAGCGGCACGACATCGGCACGTTCATAAACGGTCTTCACAATTCACCTTACCTTCGGGCCTCAAAGGCCGAGGTCGGAAAGGCCCGGATGGTCATCGGGCCGCCGGCCGAGCGGCCAGTGGAACTTGCGATCCGATTCCTTGATCGGCAGATCGTTGATGCAGGCGAAACGGCGCTGCATCAAGCCCTCGGCATCGAATTCCCAGTTCTCGTTGCCGTAGGAGCGGAACCAGTTGCTGCTGTCGTCATGCCATTCATAGGCAAAACGCACGGCGATGCGGTTGTCGGTGAAGGCCCAGAGTTCCTTGATCAGCCGGTAATCAAGCTCCTTCGCCCACTTGCGGGTCAAGAAGGCGACGATCTCGGCGCGGCCGGTGACAAATTCGGCGCGGTTCCGCCACTGGCTGTCAGGCGTATAGACGAGCGATACGCGCTGCGGATCGCGGCTGTTCCAGCCATCCTCGGCGAGGCGGACCTTCTTAGTTGCGGTTTCATTTGTGAATGGGGGAAGCGGTGCAGGCATGTCCTGTCTCCTTGGTTGCATTGTACCTTTCGTTATGTATTGTACTGTTCGGTACACATAACGCAAGAGACTTGGATATCCATCTCCTGCGGCATTTTGGCTTCAAGCGAACGACGGCCGCCCACGCAGCAAAAAGGCCGCTCGACGTTCCGAACGGCCTTCATACGTAAAGATCAGGGTATGCTGCGTGATCCTTGATTGCCCGAGATCAGGCAAGCTTGCCCTCTTCGGCCTTGTAGAAATACTGGCTTGCGACCAGCCATCCCTTCAGCGGTCTCAGCGGCGGAATACAGGTGGCAAACATGAAGGGGCCGGTGATCAGCAACTGCACCCAGAGCGGTGCGGAGAAGGCAACTTCCAGCCACACACCAAGCAGCACGCTCGGCACGCAGGCAAAGCAGATTACGAAGAAGGCCGGGCCATCGGCCGGATCGGCAAAGGAATAGTCCAGCCCGCAGACTTCGCATTCCTTCTTCAGCGTGAGGAAACCCTTGAACATATGCCCCTGTCCGCAGCGCGGGCAGCGGCCCCGGATGCCGGTCTGCATCGGAGGGAGAGGAGGATATTCGGTGTCCATGGCGATCTCGCTTTTCGACGTTGCGAGGCATTGGTGAAATCCATTCAATGCCTCATAATGTATGCATACAATATAGTTACATTGAAAACGGATTGCCAGTCTATTCGTCAGAATGACGCAGAGATTTTTTGGATTGGGTTTATGCGGCGTGAGGGAGTGGGTGGTGGGGAGATTCAGTCACCGTCCCGACGAGATTGTGTGCTCGCCAAACCCCTCCCCAACCCCTCCCCACAAGGGGGGAGGGACTAACCCGTCGCACCGCTCCACCCGTCCTGAAACGTCGAAAAGTGGCCGGCGGGTTCAGCAGTTTAAGCCCCTCGCCCCTTGTAGGGAGGGGTTTGGGGCAGGGTCTTCATTAGTTGATTTCAATGAAGGAGGAGCGGCGCCTCTTCCTCCCTCAACACCATCAGAAGAACGAAGCGGACATTTCCGGCGGCCCCTCCAGGGCATGGGCCATAAAGTCCAGCGCGCCTTTCAACCTGTCGCGGCTGATCGGTCCGCCGAGGCAGACGCGCACGGCTTCGGGGGCGGCACCTTCCACGGTGAAGGCGTCGCTTGCCACCACGCCGATGCCCGAGGAGCGCATATGGCTGCCGAAGGTGGAGCGGGTCCAGCCATTGGTGAGCGGCAGCCAGATATTGAAGCTGATCGGATCGGCCTTGTAACTGCCTTCGGGCAGGATATTCGCCACCATCTGCTGGCGGGCACCCGCCTCTGCACGAATGAAGCGCAGGATCGTGTCTGCCGTGCCATCCTCGATCCAGCGCGTGGCAAGCGCCACGGTCATCGGCGAGGCCATGACATTATTGGCGCGCATGGCGCTGACGAAGGGCCAGATCGCCTTGGTATCCGGCGCCACCACATAGGCCAGCCGAAGGCCGGCGCCGATGCATTTGGCGAGGCCGCCGATATGCCAGGTGAGATCAGGCGCGATTGCCGCCAGCGGTGCCGGGCCATGCAGCGGGATGAAGCCATAGGCGTCGTCCTCGACGATTGGCACATGATATTTGCGGGCGACGGCAGCGATTTCCTCACGGCGCTTTTCCGGAATGGTCAGCGTCAGCGGGTTTTGCAGGGTCGGATTGAGATAGAGTGCTTTAGGCTGCAGCCGCTCGCAAGCCTCGGCAAAGGCATCGGGCAGGATGCCCTCGTCATCCATCGGCAGGCCGGAGAGATTGAGCCGCAGCTGGGCGGCGATCGAGCGCATGCCGGGATAGGTGATATTTTCCGACAGCACGGTCTCGCCGGGTTTTGCCAGCAGGCCGAAAATCGCCAGCAGCGCCGGATGGGCGCCCGGCGTCACGAAGATGCGCTCCTGCGACGGCACGAGCCCGCGGCGGCTGAGCCAGGCAGCCGCCGCCTCCTTGTCCATGCCCGAGCCGCCGAAACCCTGGTAGCGCAGCAGCGGAATGAGATTGGTCGCCACGGCCGACATGCCCTCGCGCATGCGGGCGATCAGTTCCTGATCATCCGGTTCCGGCGGCAGGTTCATCGAGAAGTCGACGACGGAGGCGCGGCGCGGATCAGGCGCGGCATCTGAGACGAAGCCGCGTCGTTCCCTGTCCTGCCCGCCGGTGACGAAGGTGCCGCGGCCGACATGCGAATCCACCAGGCCGCGCTTCTGCGCCTCCACGTAACCGCGCGCCACTGTGGTGAAATCGATGCTGAGGCGCTTTGCCAGCTCGCGCTGCGGCGGCAGCCGGTCTCCCACCGCC
>NZ_AJWE01000063.1:0-18290 GCF_000281145.1 Rhizobium sp. CF142
CGCCAGCCGATACTCAATGCGCGGTATCGGCGTTACTTGAAAGCTGTCCTTGCCCAACCGCCTCTGTATGAGCACGAGGACGGCGGTACCCGCCCTCAGCTATTCAGCTTCAGCGCCAGCTGCTGCCCACCGAACACCTTCAGCACATGTTTGTTGATCGGCCGCATCGCCTCGATGCGGCGCTGTTCTTCCCGCCTGCGCGCTTCGTGGCGCTCGCGGTCTGCGCGCAGCTGCGCGGCAAAGGCCATGGCCTTGTCTGCTGCTCCTGAATAACTCGGGCTTGCTGCCATCGAACTCTCCATCAGAACATAGATGAGAACGTTTATTTGTTCTCATTTTGTTCTCATTTTCAGAGAAGTCAAGACGATCGTTTCAGGGCAGTACAAAAGATGGGATTCCGGCGCGGGACGAGCGGTGCCGGTGGGAAGACGGGAAAGCGTCAAGTCTTTGGCGCAGAAAACTATTCTCTCGTCTGGAGCCAGATCATGGCGAAAGACATGAGGCCGCAAAGGGTGGCGATCAGAAGCAGGTTGTCCATCGAAATCCTCCTATATATGGCGAAAACGCGGCAGAAGGGTTTTGGTTCAATTGCCTCTCTAATTCAGGCGATCTTCTCGCCCCTGTTCTCGTTTCGCCTTCCCTTTTTCTCTCAGGCGTTTCAACAAAAAAGGCCCGCAGCATTCCCGCCCGGGCCTCACCTTATTCCGCTGATGCCTGTCTATGCCGCCCTGATCACGGTCATGATGACGATATTTCCAGCTTCGTCTCGGGCGCTGTCCGTCATCGCAATAACCTTGCCGCCAAATTCCGCCTCGGCCTCGGCGAACGCCTCCCGCACTAGGCGAAGCGTTTCCAGATAGGCGCTGTTGTCTCGCCTGGGCATTGCAAGCAATGCCTTGATCCCTGCGCTATCGTCCGTCATGAGGCTGATGCACTCCTTCGCTGCGGCTGCGTGGCGACCATCGATCCGCTTTGCAAGGTCGATTGGATGGATGCGCCTGCGGCCTTCTGGCTTTGCTCGATCCTGACATCAGAATATCAGCATCGTCCTCCGTTGCCTTCCCGGAAAACGGCACCTGGGTCAAGTGCGGGAGACAGCCTCCAGGAAGATGACAGCCGGCACCTTCAAACACCCCATCTCGCTTTATCGCCATGCCTCATGTATAAGCCCTCGTCCCATTGCCGCCCCTGCCCCGGCGTTTCGCCAGCGAGGGCTTGCAGGATCGGGCCTCTGCCACGACATGAGGCCACGGGACCCACGACCAGACGAAAGAAGACTTGAGATCATGACCACGGCAAAGGCGGCTGTTTCAGAAGGCAACCAGCGCTATTTCAAGGCGCCGGTCTTTGCCGTAGCGCCCATGATCGACTGGACGGATCGCCACTGCCGCTATTTCCACCGCCAGATCAGCCGCAACGCTCTGCTCTATACGGAAATGGTCGTCGCCGACGCCATCATCCATGGCCCGCGCGAGCGCCTGCTCTCCTTCGATGGCACCGAACACCCCGTCGCCCTGCAGCTCGGCGGTTCGGATCCGGCCAAGCTTGCCGAGGCCGTGCGCATTGCCGGGCCCTACGGTTATGACGAGATCAATCTCAATGTCGGCTGCCCGTCCGACCGCGTGCAATCCGGCACCTTCGGCGCCTGCCTGATGCTGACGCCTGAAACGGTTGCCGGATGTATCGCCGCCATGAAGAAAGTCGCGAAAGTTCCGGTCACCGTCAAATGCCGCATCGGCGTCGACGAGCAGGAGCCCGAGGAGGCATTGCCGACGCTGATGACCCGCGTGCTCGATGCCGGCGCCGACGCGATCTGGATCCATGCCCGCAAGGCCTGGCTGAAGGGCCTGAGCCCCAAGGAAAACCGCGAGATCCCGCCACTCGACTACGAGATCGTCTATCGCATGAAGGCCCGCTTCCCCGATGTCTTCATCGGCATCAACGGCGGCATCCACACGCTGGATGAGGCGCGGGCCCACCTCGCCCATGTCGACGGCGTCATGCTCGGCCGCGCCGCCTATCAGAATGCCGCCATCCTTTCCGAGGTCGACCAGCGCTTCTACGGCGCTCCGGCCTCAGAGCCCGACTGGGACGATCTGCGCGACCGCATGATGGCCTATGCGGAGCGCCATATCGCCTCAGGCGGCCGCCTGCAGCATATCGCCCGCCACATGGTCGGCCTCTTCACCGGCCTGCCCGGCGCCCGCCGCTACCGCCAGATCCTGTCGACCGATGCCGCAAAACCGAATGCCGGCCCGGAAGTGATCGCCGCAGCCTTTGCCGCGGTCGATTTCTCCGGTTCGACGGAAGCCGTCAGCGCCTGAGCGGCATAGGCATCAATCAGAACCATTGAAGCAAACATCTGCCGAAGGATCGGGCTTGCAGCCCGCTCCGTTTCCTTTCGACATCTGAACGAAGTTGGGTTGAACGCGTTTATAACGGTCCCCCCAAGAGAGTATGGAAGGAAACACTCATGAAGAATCTCCTCATCCTCGCCGCTGCCGCTTCCCTCGGCTTCGTACCCGTGGCCGAGGCCGCAAGCCAGCACAAGCAACCAAAACATGCCGCCCAGCAGGTCGTAAATGAACCCCGGCAACGTCTCGGCACGCTCTCCTGCGAAGTCGCCGGCGGCGTCGGCATGATCGTCGGCTCGAGCAAGGCGATCGACTGCAACTTCAAGCAGAACACCGGCAAGGTCGAGCATTATACAGGCACGATCGGCAAGCTCGGTCTCGATGTCGGTGTCACCGGCAAATCCTATCTCAGCTGGATCGTCGTCAACACCGCGCCCACGCGCGTCGGCGATGGCGCTCTCGCCGGCACCTATGTCGGCGCATCAGCCAGCGCATCCGTTGGCGTCGGCCTCGGGGCAAATGCCCTGGTGGGCGGAAATTCGAAGAACTTCGCATTGCAGCCGCTTAGCGGCGAAACCGGAACTGGCGTGAATCTGGCCGCAGGCGTCTCTCGCCTCCAGCTGAAGGCAACGCGCTAGACCGGACAGGCGGCGGCCAACCGGTCGCCGCCGCTTCACCGCAAAGTCGCTTGCGCGCCATCTGCGAGAAACGATTGACGTTTTCCCGCTACCGGCTGAGCGTGTCGGCATGGTGCTGGCGTTTTGATTAAGCAGGCCGAAATAACGGCAATGGCGGTCCGCCCAGTCGATCATTGGCAAAACAGCTGTTCCTCCTGGCCTTCACAATCGCACGGCGGCGCCGTACTTTGCCAGGTCCCCAGATATACCGCAGCCCAAATGCGCGCTCACCAGCCGCGCCTGAAAACAGCCACTGTATAGGAGGTTAGCCAACATGAAAGATGTCATCGCGTTGGTAACGGGTGCAAGCCGTGGTGTCGGCCGCGGGATTGCGCTTGCCCTGCTCGCCGAGGGAGCCACGGTGCATGTGACCGGCAGGACGCGCTCCGAGGCGAGCCTTGAAGGCAAACGGGCGGGATCGCTGGAAGGGCTTGAGCTCGAGGCTGCGGACCTGCCTGGGCGTGTTGTCATTCATCAGTGCGACCACAGCAACGACGCCGAGACCGAGCGCGTGGCCGAAGAGATCAGGGCCGTCAACAGGCTGGATATTCTGGTGAACAATGCGTGGCCCGGCTATGAAAACATGGTCGAGGATGGCGATTTTACCTGGCCCCGCGCCTTCTGGGAGCAGCCCCTCTGGCGGTGGGATGCGATGATGGGCACCGCACTGCGGGCGGCCTTCCTGACGTCACGTGCGCTGGCACCCGTCATGATCCAGGCGCAGCGCGGCCTGATCGTCAATATTTCCTTCTGGGCAGCGCAATTCTACGATGGCAACGCGATCTACGGCATGGCCAAGGCCGCTGCCGACAAGATGGCTGCAGACTTCGCGCATGATCTGCGTCCACACAATGTCGCCGTCGTCGCACTCTATCCTGGGCTGGTGCGCACCGAAGCCGTCATGCAGAACGCCGAATATTTCGACCTGTCCAATTCCGAGTCACCGCAATTCATCGGCCACGTCATATCAGGACTTTGGCGAGACCCGGCGCTGATGTCGAAATCCGGAAAGGTTCTGGTCGCGGCCGAGCTCGGCCAGGAATACGATATCGCCGACATCAACGGCTATAAGCCTGTTCCCCTCACAGCGGCGGACTTTGCGAAATAGGAGCGACAAGCCGGAACGCGGATTTAAGCCGCCACCAGCAGCAGCACATAAGCCACGACCGTCACCATCAGCCCCCGAAACGCGATCGTCACGAAACGGTATTTGCTGCGGGCGATGTGCGAGAGAATGTCGGCATTTTCCACATACTGGTCGAAGAGATAGCGCTCGTCGCGCTGGATCGCCGCCTCGAAGAAGGTATCGCGATGTCTGGGCCATGCACCCCAGAACATCGATGTCGACTTATCGAGCCGCCGCGGCAGCACCACGAGGATGGCCGACAGAATCGAAAAGACCGAGGCTGCGGCCAGGAGCCCGGAGAAGAGAATGGCCTGCGGCGTGCCCTGCGCATAGCGCGCCCAGGTGAAGACGGCCCTCACTTCGACGGAGCTCACAAGAAAGGCGAGCATAAAAGTAAAGATATAAGCGGCCTTCTGATCCGATATCTTGATCTGATCATAGAATATGTCGTTGATTTTCTTGATATGGTCGAAATATTCCGAGCCAATATCCTCTGTCGACGGAGAGCTGTATGGCAACTCCGCAAAATTTTCAAACTCGCTCAAGGAAGTCCCCACCCCGCAATAGTGTTTCCCTAATAATACACTTGGTCGCGAAAGCAAGAACACGTGTGCAGCCAGCTTGACTTTTACACCGCGCTTGGCCAAAGGGGAAAAAGATGCGGGGGTATCTGAAATGTCGGGGCTGAGGTCTTTTCTGTGCGCAAGTACATCTCTTGCGCTCATGTCAACACTACTTTCATTTCCGGTTGCAGCCGAGCCGCTGCAGCGCCCGACCCCGGTTGCAGGCTCGGTCATCGCCCGCAAGACCGGCGAGGAAGTGCGCTTCGTCGATGTCAGCAACTGGCGCGTCGTCGATCTCAACCAGGACCTGCTGGATGGAGACGTGTTGCGCACCAATGCCACCGGCCAGCTCGCCATCCTCTTTTCCGATCACACGCAGATCCGCCTCGGCCGCAATTCCGCGCTGCAGGTCAAGAAGATGTCTCAGACCGGAGACACGATCCTCAACCTGCAATCCGGCACGATCTGGGCCCGTGCCCAGCGCGGCGGCCAGGGCCTGACGGTCGAGACGCCCGCCGCCGCAGCCGCCATCCGCGGCACGGACTGGACGATGACCGTCGAGGGCGCCAAGACTTCGATGATCGTGCTCGAAGGCCGCGTCTCGCTCACGAACCCGCAGGGCAGCGTCGATGTCAACGAAGGCGAAGGCGCCGTCGCCACCATCGGCCAGGCGCCCCGCAAGCTCGTCATCGTCACGCCCGACGATCGCGAACAGATGCTTTTCTATCTGAACCTGCGCGATGGCTTCGGGCTGATGCCCACCTCGCCGCTGCCGGCTGGCCGCATGGCATCCGAGCGCCGCCGCGTGATGGCGCTGCCACCCGAGCGGCGCACGACGGAAGACTGGCTGACGCTCGCAGAGTTGCAGAGCGCCTTTGACGGACGGCAGGTCGCAGCTGCAACGTTGCAGGCGTTGCGCGGCCGCAAACTGACCGTCGCCCAGCAGGCGCGTGTCGACCTGATCGAGGCGACCATCGCCGGCTCCGAAAAGCGCTATACCGATGCCGCCAGGCTTTTCGAAAAGGCAGCACCCCATCTCGATGCCGATAGACGCAACATGGCGCAATATGGCGGCTATTTCGCCCGTTCGCTGGCCAACCCCGCCCATGTCGAGCAGCCGCCGGCGGCCTCCGTCGGCGTCTATGGCGCCATCATGCAGGCCTATACGGTGGGCTTCCTGAAAAACCCGCGTGCGGCGATCGAGATCATCAGGCAGGCGGAAAAGCGCTATCCCAATGATCCGACCCTGCCGGCGATGCGCGCCCAGCTCGCCCAGCTCATCGACGACCGGGTGCAGATGAAGGAGGCGGCCGACCGCTCGCTGGCGCTCGATCCCGATCATCCGATCGGCCTTGCGGCCCGCGCCGGCTATAAGGCTGCCTATGAGAGCGATATCAACGGCGCGCTCGCAGACCTGAACCGCGCCATCGAACTTGCGCCCGGCGCCTCCGGCTCGCTGAATTCCATGGGCCTGCTACAGGATGCCCGCGATGCCAATGGCGAAGCTGAAAAGGCCTTCCTGAAGGCGATCGAGCTCGATCCGCAGGATCCCGTGCCGCATGCGAATCTCGCGATCCTCTATCTCGACCAGTCTCGCATGAAGGAAGCCAAGCGCGAGATCGATACCGCCCTTGCCGTCGATCCCTCCTTCGATATCGCGCTCCTCGCCCGTGGCCGCTATTACCTGCAAACCGGCGAGCGCGACAAGGCGCTGGAAGACCTGCTCGCCGCCAGCACCGCCAATCCGGCCCATTCGCAATCGCAGCTCATGCTCGCCGCCGCCCATTACGAAAAGGGCGACCGCCTACCCTTCAACCAGGCGCTCGACAATGCCGACCGGCTGGACAAGAACGATCCGGTCATCTCCTCCTTCCGCACCGCCGTCGATATCGACGACTACAATGCCGATGGCGCGATCAGGAATGCCCAGGAATTCCTGCGCCGCTCTCGCGCCCGTGGTGGCGATTACATCGGCCTCGGCGCCAATGAGGATGCCGGCTCGACGCTGAACAACGCCTTCCGCCTGCAGGGCCTGGATGCCTGGGGCCGCTACTATGGTGATGCCGTCTTCAACCCCTTCGAAGGCACGGGTTACACCGACCAGGCGATCAAGGGCAGCATCTTCCCTTACGTCAATGCGACGAGCTTCAGCGATGATAGCGTCAGCCAGTACCGTGCCAACACATCAAGCTTCTCCTCGCTCTTCCAGGGTCTTCTGCTCGATCCGCACATGCTGTCAGGCCGCTCACGCGCGGCCACAATCCTGCGCACGCCCTTCATCGAAGGCTCCGTCGGCGGCGGCATCAACAGCGTCGACGGCCACACCCGCCGCACCGGCGAGGCGGAAATCCAGGGGTTTTCCAACCAAACGATCCCGATCAGCTTTTTCGGCAACCTGACCTGGGAGGAGCTGGCGCTCGACGGCGACTACCGCGATTTCGGCGGGTTCGAGCTGGAAAAGAAACTTCTGACGGGCAACGCCTACCTGACGGCGACGCTGACGCCAGATGACCGAGTCGTCAGCTTCGTCAATCACGCCAAGAGCTACGGCCCCCTGAACGCGTTGACGACCAGCACTGCGCTAACCGACCGCCTGAACGACGAACTCTTCATTCCGCTCGGGATTCCGATCCCGACAGAGGATTTGCCGCTTTACAGAAACCGCTACGACGAAGCCGAAACGACAAATGCCGGCATCGGCTGGAGCCACACTTTCGGCTACAGGAACGTGCTCAACGCCGCGCTCCTCTATTCCGAGAGCAAGGCAAAAATAGCTTATGATCTTACCTTTGACGCCTCCTCCATCACCGGCGCTCCGCCGCCCGATCTGTTTCCGTTCGCAGAAGCAAACCAGGAAACGTCATCCAAGACCTATATTGCCGCAATCAGCCACAGCATCGGCGACGATACGCTGACATGGCGATATGGCATTGAGGGCGGCTGGATCGATGCCAGGAACGAAAGCTTCTTCCATCTCGACACCCTCGTGCCGGGGTTTGTCGATGAAGTGACTGTTGGCCCCGATGAAGCGAGCAACCGCGTCAATATCGGCCGCGCCTATGTCGATGTCCTGCACGAGATCACGCCGGATCTGAAGGGCGAATATGCGCTTTTCGGCACACGGCTCGAAGGCGATGGCGTCGATGTCAGCCGGCTGGAGCCGCGCTTCGGCCTTGCCTGGACGCCGGTCCAAAACCACTGGCTGCGCGCAGCCTTCATGCGCCAGAGCCTAGATATCGGCGTTCCGACACTGGCGCCGGTCGGTATCCTCGGCCTGCAGGCCAATCAATATTCGGTTGGCTTTGACGGTTATGCCGATACGGTGGCGCTGGAGTGGGATGCCGAATGGACCGACAAGTTCTTTACCTCGGTCGAATACCAGCATCAGGAACTGCATGATTTCTCGATCGACCTGCCGTTGATCGCGCTTCCGGCGGTCGACAGCCTGCCGCTGTCGCGCGGCAGCATCGATCGTGCCGCCGTCACCGCCAACCTCGCGCTCGGCAACGGCTTCGGCCTTTCCGCCACCTATGCCTACATGGATTCCGAGAACAAGGACCCGTTGGAGCCGAACTTCGGCGGCAACCTGCCCTATATTCCGACGAATTCCGGCCAGATCGCACTCACTTGGGTCAACGAGGCCAAGGTCAAGGCCACCGTCGCCGCCAACTATATCGGCGAGCGCGATGGCGACGATCTCGGCACCAAGCTCGACGATTACTGGAGCCTTGACGCGCATCTGATCTGGGAGCCCTTCGAGAAGCGCATCGCGCTCGAAGCCGCCGCCTATAACCTCCTCAACGAGGATTTCGAGGTGACGCCGGGCGTGCCTGGCTGGGGCCGCGCCTTCAAGGGCAGCCTGAAGATCCGCTTCTGATGATGGCGCGCCCGGCCGCCCTGCAACGGCTTCAGGCAGAGCGGCCGATCGAGACGCGCCGCCCGTCGCAGCGCCCGCCCGGCTGGCCCTTCTCGAGCCGCGGCATCCGCCTTCTCGTGCTGGCACTGGTCACGCTGATCACGATTTCGTTGATCTCCCGCCTGCCCGCCTGGACACTGACGGAGCTGCGCACCTTCGATTATCTCTCGACGATCGACGATCCGACGCCGCTGACCGATGGCCCGATCATCGTGGCGATCGACGAACCGGCGCTTGCCGATATCAACGCCCAATGGCCCTGGCCGCGCAGCCTGCATGCCGAGCTGGTCAAACAGCTGCGCGCCGCCGGCGCAAGAGCCATCGCGCTCGATATCATCATGGCCGAGCCTTCGACGGCTGAAAACGATCAGGCCATCACCGCTGCCGTCGGCCCCGATGTGGTGCTTGCCGGCGATGAAACGCTGATCAAGACGCCCCAGGCCGACCAGCTGCTGCGCACCACGCCGCTGCCACAGATGACGGATGCCGGCGCGCGCACCGGCATTGCCTCCATCACCCTGAATGGCGACGGCATCTTCCGCAATATTCCATCCTATGAGGATGGCTTTGCCATGGAGCTTGCCAAGGCTGCGGGCATCAAGGCGCTGCATTTGCCGGCAGGCTCTCTCATCCAGTCCTTCGGCCCGGCCCGCTCCTATCCCACCGTTTCCTATTATCAGGCGCTCGACCCGAAGAATTTCCTGCCGCCCGATATCTTCAAGGGTCGCGTCGTCTTGGTCGGCCTCAGCCTGCAGAACGCCCCCGAGATCGATCAGGGCGGCGCCGATGCCTATGCTACGCCCTATACCGTCCACACCGGCAAGCTGATCTCCGGCGTCGAGGTGCAGGCCACCATCTACGACAATATCGTCCATGGCCTGGCGATCACGGAAGCCGGCCTGCTGCCGGTCGCTATCTGCATCCTCATATCAGTCATTCTGGCTGCGATAACGGTCTGGAAGGCCACGAGCTGGCGCACGCTGGTCGCCACCGCCGCCGCCGTCCTTGCCTTCGCCGCGGCAAGCTATGCCGGCATTCGCTTCACCCATGTCTTCGTCTCACCGCTCGGGCCGACCGTCGCCTTCGTGGCCGTCGCCTTCGGTCAGGCGGCCTTCGATTATACCGAGGAGCGCCGCCAGAAGCGTCAGATCACGCTGGCCTTCGCCCAATATATCTCGCCCGATCTCGTCAAGCGCCTGTCGAACGATCCCTCGCAGCTGAAGCTCGGTGGCGAGCGGCGCACGCTCTCAGTCCTGTTTTCAGATGTGCGCGGCTTCACCACCATTGCCGAAACGATGAAGGACGATCCCGAGCAGCTGACGACGCTGATCAACCGGCTGCTGACGCCGCTCTCGGATGTCGTCATGGATCACGGCGGCACGATCGACAAATATATGGGCGATTGCATCATGGCCTTCTGGAATGCGCCGCTCGACGACCCCGACCATGCGCTGCATGCGGTCAAAGCCTCGATCGCCATGCAGGATGCGATCGGCACGCTGAACCGCGAACTGGAGCGCGAGGCCGCCGCCACCGGCCGGCCGCTGCATGTGCTGAAAATGGGTGTCGGCATCAATACCGGCGAATGCATCGTCGGCAATATGGGCTCCACCCGCCGCTTCGACTATTCCTGCCTCGGCGACAGCGTCAATCTCGCCTCCCGCCTCGAAGGTGCTTCGAAGAATTATGGCGTCGCCCTGCTGCTCGGCGAAGAAACCGCCCGCCTCGTCAGCGAGCGTTACACCGTGGTCGAGCTAGACCGCATCATCGTCAAGGGCCGCACCGTCCCCTCGCCCGTCTTCACCGTGCTCTACGGCTCCCACCGCGCGGCGCTCCCCGATCATAACGCCTTCCTCGAAGCCAAATATGCGGGCCGGCTCACCGTCTCCGACCCGGCCTTCGAAACCCTGCCGAAGGCCATTCCGGAGCTTTCAGCCTATTACGCATTGATGCGCAGCAACCTCGCGCAGGACGACGCGGCCCCGTAACGCAATTCCAGCAAAAGTGTGGAGCGGTTTTGCACGACATGCTTTACGATATCTCCAGACTCGCCAGATCAATCAGCCAAGAAGTCCCGCCATGTCCATTTCCGCCACCGTCATCCCGCTGCCGCAACCGGTTCTCCTGCCCGTCGAAGGCAGCGCCGAGGCCTTCCCGGTCCGCCGCGTCTATTGCGTCGGCCGCAATTATGCCGACCACGCCATCGAAATGGGCCATGACCCGAACCGTGAGCCGCCCTTCTTCTTCCAGAAGAACGCTGATAACCTGTTTTCCGGCAAGGACTTCCCCTATCCGCCGCTGTCGAACGATGTGCATTTCGAGGTCGAATGCGTGCTGGCCTTGAAGGCCGGCGGCGCCGATATTTCCGCCGAAAAGGCGCTCGACTGCATCTATGGCTACGGCGTCGGCATCGATTTCACCCGCCGCGACCTGCAGGCCGAAGCCAAGAAGCTCGGCCGCCCCTGGGAGCTCGCCAAGGCCTTCGAACATTCCGCCCCGGTCTCGCCCCTCGTCCCGGCCAGCCGCCTCGGCCATCCCACCAGTGGCCGCGTCTGGCTGGAGGTAAATGGCGTCAAAAAGCAGGATGGCGACTTAAACCAGATGATCTGGAAAGTCCCGGAAATCATTGCAGAGCTTTCGAAACTCTTCGTTCTCGCCCCCGGCGATGTCATCATGACCGGCACGCCGGCCGGAGTGGCCGCCATCAGCAGGGGCGACAGCATTTCCTGCGGCGTCGATGGCATCGCGACGCTCTCGCTGAAAGTGGTCTGAGGAGGAAGACATGGCACTCTATGCGCTCGGAGGTGCAAGACCGAAACTGCCACCCCACGGCACCTTCTGGATCGCCCCCGACGCGCATGTGATCGGCCATGTCGAACTTGCCGAAGAAGTCGGCATCTGGTTCGGCGCGGTGCTGCGCGGCGACAACGAACCCATCGTCATCGGCAAGGCCACCAACCTGCAGGAAGGCGTCATGGTCCACACCGACCCCGGCTTCCCCGTCGATATCGGCGAAATGTGCACCATCGGCCACCACGCCATCATCCACGGCTGCACGATCGGCAACAACACCCTCATCGGCATGGGCGCCACCATCCTCAACGGCGCAAAGATCGGCAACAATTGCCTCGTCGGCGCCAATGCGCTCATCACCGAAGGCAAGGAATTCCCCGACAATTCCCTGATCGTCGGCTCGCCCGCCAAGGCGATCCGCACCCTGGATGATGAGGCAGTCGCAAAAATCACCCAGTCCGCGAAGAAATATGTCGGCAACTGGCAGCGCTTTGCGCGAGATCTCGAGCGGATCGATTGAAAATCGACAGCGGCGGATCGACCAAAATCGACCGTCGGCGGATCGCAGGCGACCGTGGGAGGATCAGGCAGCGAGGCGGTTTTCAGTCGGTTGTTGCGGCGAGGATTCTGCCGCCTTTCGGCTCCTGGACGATGATGGCGCTCTTGAGGTCGCCGGCTGCAGCCGGGATCGGCAGCTGCAATATCTTGCCGTCCCAGGTGCCGAGACGCGTCAGCTCGTGCACGACATGGGCGTGCGGCAATGTCTCGCCGGCATTCTCGCCTCTGGCGACCGGAACCTGCACTGTGCCCGGAGCATAGCGGACGAGCCACACGTCGGCGGCGGCGGTCCGGCCCTTCCCAGCGTCGATGACAGCCGCGTTCCGGGAGAGCGAGATTCCGGGGCCGGACAGTGCGGGCTCGGACGCGATCACGCGCCGGATCTCGTTGAGATCATAGCCGACGGTCGACTGATGGCCGTTGACGACCATCTGCGGCGTGAAAGGGCCGGATTGACCAAGTGCAGGCTCATAGGTCACCTGCCGGTCGGTGAATTCCCTCTTCCCGAAAATGTCCTTCCATCCGAGATAGTCCCAATAAGTCACCGAGAAGCTCAGGGCGAGCACATCAGGATCGTTGCTGAGCTTGACGAGGTTGGCATTGGCGGGAGGGCATGAAGAACAGCCCTGGCTGGTGAACAGTTCGACGACCGCAGGCGATTGCCCGGCGCAGGCCTGAGCGGTGGAACCCAGGCCGAAGACTGCTGCGATGATCGCAAGATTGAACGCGGCTGAATGTTTCATGGCGGTGCTCCTGATGATCTGCATCTCGTTCTCCTTCGCGGGTGGAACGCCATTCGTTACAGCTTCACGCATTTGTGACGGCCTCGGGCGGATGTCCGGAAAGCCGCGCCATCAGCCTTTCCCGGCGGCAGGCTCCCGGCTGCAAAGAAAAAACTTCGGGACGCCTGTAACTAATCCCGCTTCGCCTACGTACATGCTGTAGGAACGCGACGGTACCGGACATCGAAAACGATCATGGCGACACTCGACGATCACAGCCAGGCCACTCCAACAGGCCCGATGACGACAGTCATCCGCCGGCACTCGCTGGCGACCCGCGTGACACACTGGATCAACGTTCTCTGTCTCAGCCTGCTTTTGATGAGCGGGCTGCAGATATTCAATGCCCACCCGGCGCTTTACTGGGGCCAGTACGGTGCGGATGCAGACCCGTCCTGGCTGTCGATCAGCGCCGTCGATGAGGATGACGGCACGCGCGGCGTGCTTCGCATCGGCGATCTGCAGATCACGACAACGGGCATTCTCGGCGTTTCAGGAACGGGTGATGACGCGACCGAGCGTGGCTTCCCTTCCTGGATCACCATTCCGAGCTACCAGGATCTCGCAACCGGCCGCCGCTGGCATCTGTTCTTTGCCTGGCTCTTCGTGATCAACGGAACGATCTATGCGCTCATCGGCTTTCTGTCAGGCCATTTCCGCCGCGATCTGGCGCCGAGCGGCGAAGAGATCTCGCCGCACCATCTGGGGCAGGAGATCGCCGACCACGCCCGCCTGCGCTTCCCCAAGGGTGAAAAGGCAAGGCGTTACAATGTGCTGCAGAAGCTCGCCTACCTGATCGTCATCTTCATCCTGCTGCCGCTGATGTTTGCAACGGGCTTGACCATGTCACCCGGCATGGATGCCGGCTATCCCTTCTTGCTCGACCTCTTCGGCGGCAGGCAATCGGCCCGGTCGATCCACTTCATCTGCGCCTGGTCGATCGTCCTCTTCGTTTTCGTGCATATCGCCATGGTGATCCTGTCCGGCCTCTGGAACAACATGCGCTCGATGATAACGGGCCGCTACGTGATCGAAACCGAAAGGGACGATCGATGACCTTCTCCATCACACGCCGCGGCCTGCTGATCGGCTCGGCTGCCGGCCTCGGCGCTTTCGGCCTCACCGGCTGCGACGATGTCGTCCAGAACTCCAATGTCCAGTCCGTTCTCGACATGGCCGAGACGCTGACGATGAAAAGCCAGCGGCTCCTCGTTCCCAAGGACAAGCTGGCGCGGGAATATTCCGAGGCCGATATCTCGCCGACATTCCGGCCGAACGGCACGAGCCAGCCAGACAGCGAAGCCTATGCGCAGATGATGGAAACCGGCTTCGCCGACTGGCGACTGAAGATCGACGGGCTGGTAG
Organism: Rhizobium sp. CF142; assembly: GCF_000281145.1. Taxonomy (NCBI): domain Bacteria; kingdom Pseudomonadati; phylum Pseudomonadota; class Alphaproteobacteria; order Hyphomicrobiales; family Rhizobiaceae; genus Rhizobium; species Rhizobium sp. CF142. Next base: position 14,135 of record NZ_AJWE01000063.1, read on the forward strand.
AGCGTCCCGTCGAGCTTTCGCTCGCAGATCTGAAGAAGCTGCCCTCACGCACCCAGATCACCCGCCACGACTGCGTCGAGGGCTGGAGCGCCATCGGCAAGTGGACGGGCGCGCCCCTCGGACCGCTCCTGCGGAGCGTTGGGCTGAAGCCTGAGGCCCGCTATGCCGTCTTCTACTGCGCAGACCAGCTCGAACAGACGCTGGACGGCAGCGGAACCTATTACGAAAGCATCGATCTCATCGACGCCTTCCACCCGCAGACCATCCTCGCCTACCAGATGAACGGCAAGGATCTTGAGGTCGCCCACGGCGCCCCGCTTCGTCTGCGCGTCGAGCGCCACCTTGGCTACAAGCATGCCAAATACCTGATGCGGATCGAGATCAGGGACAGCTTCGCCAGCCTGTGGGGTGGCAAGGGCGGCTTCTGGGAAGACCGGGGCTACGAGTGGTACGCCGGAATCTAGGCACTCGCGCCTTCCAACAGTTTTGCAAAGGGCAATGGCGCCCACAAGGAGGAGAAGGTCATGTTGAAAGGCACAGTAGCAGCAATCGTTCTGGCAGCGGCTTCCGCGCTGCCCGTCTTTGCACAGGACGCGATGATGTCGGCGAAATGCGACAAGGCTTCGATGATGAAAATGGAGGCCAACATGGATGCCATGAAGGATCCTGCCATGAAGACAAAGAAGGAAATGGCGTCCAAGGAAATGATGATGGCCAAGGATTCCATGAAGGCCAACAAGATGGAAGAATGCAAGATGCACATGGAAAAAGCCATGAAAAGCATGAGCAACATGTGAAGCGTGTCAGAGCGACGCGGGCTGCCCGTGCCGGCAGGGGAATGAACGCCGCTGCACGATCGGCAACAACTGCCTCGTCGGCGCCAACGCGCTCGTCACGGAGGAGAGGAATTCCCCGGCAACTCCCTGATCGCCGGCTCACCCGGCCATGCCATCATACGCTGGAGAACGGGGTGACGGCTAATGTCGGATATGGGGCAAGGCAGCCTGATGCGTGGGCGCACTCCGTCGGGTGAGCAACGCTCGGGCTGCCCGAGCCGCCGGGAAGCTCCTCAGTATGCGCAGAACATCTGGCATCCACACGCCGACGCTGGCATAAATGAGCTTCATCGAGGGAGGCATCATGATGCAGAAGAACGCGCCGGACTTCAGTCTTGCAGGCAAGGTGACTTTGGTGACGGGAGCGAGCCGTGGCATCGGTCGGGCTTGCGCGCTTGCCTGTGCCGCAGCAGGCTCCGATATTGTTTTGGGGGTCCGTGATGTCGCAGCCTCGGCGGGCCTGATTGCCGAACTCGAGGGCACGGGCCGAAAAGTTCTCCCGGTTGAACTGGATATTCCCAACAAGGCCCATATCGCACAGACCGTCGACGCGGCTCTGGCTACATTCGGTCGGATCGACATCCTCGTCAACAACGTCGGTGTGGCTCCGGGCAATCTCGCGGAACTCGTCGAGGAGAAGGACCTTGACGAAATACTCGATGTCAACATCAAGGGCACCTTTCTGATGACCCAGGCAGTCGGCCGTCACATGATCAGGCGCAATGGGGGCCGGATCATCAACATCAGTTCGCAGGCCGGCACCGTGGCACTGCGTGGCGAGGCCATCTATTGCATGAGCAAGGCGGCGATCAATCACCTCACGCGCTGCCTCGCAGCCGAATGGGCACGCTACGATATCACCGTAAATACCGTATCGCCGACCTTCATTCATACCGACGGTACAGCACCTTTTCTATCCGATGCCGACAATCGCAAAGCGACCCTCGGTCACATTCCGCTCGGTCGGATCGGTGAAACCGATGATGTGGTGGGTGCCGTAGTCTTCCTTGCATCACCGGCTGCGAGCCTGATCACCGGCGCGAACCTGCTGGTGGACGGTGGATGGTCCGTCGCGTGAGGCCGAGACGGCTCCTGCAGCAAAAGTCTTATGCAAACGAGAGCAACTGCTCGTTCTGCCTCCCCTCCTGGGTTTGGCGATCTATCGCTGCAGTTTTGGGCGCACGGTGATTTCCACACCGGCCGCATTCGTCACGCTCGCTTGCGCGGTCACCCGATCGAGAAAGTCCTGGCGGAAAGGCGGGGGATCGCCTGGATTGACGAACAGCTTGCCGAAATTGACCGCGATATGCTTTCGGTCGATTTCCCCTACGATCCGCTTGCACTGCTTGATATCAGCCTCATAGGCGGCATCCATGACCAGCTCGACCGCCATGACGCTGAGGTCTTCGGTCTGGTCGTAGCCGCGGCGAGCCCAGTCCTCCACCGTCGGCGATGCGCCCGGCGGCGTCAGCGGCGGGTCGCCCACGAAGGCGAAGACGGCGCGCACCTTGCCGAAGTAAACACCGTTGCCATCCTCGTTCCACATCTCCAGGACAGAGCCGGCAGTACGGTACTTCAGCGTTCCGTTGCCGCCGGTATAGAAGATCGCAAGCTGGTCCTGCGGCGGACCGACATAGGCGTCCACCGGCTCGAACATGACAGTGACGCTGCCGTCGCCGTCCTTGAGTAATTGGCCGTCGATAAACCAACGCACCTCCGAGATCGGTCCGCCCTTCAGCAGGTGAAGGTCGTAGCGTATCGTCGTCTTCAGTCGATAGGCCAGCGCGCTATACTCTTTCTCGGGAAACCAGCAGACCCGCATCTTGACCGGAACTTGGCGATCGAGGCGCGGCACGACATCAGTCACTGCCGGACCCAGCCTTGCTAGATTGACAGGCGTGGAGGACGCGTGGCCCTTTGCGAGATAGTCGGCCTCGTCGTCGGTAAACGTCAGTGAGAAGTCACGCGCCGCCGCACTCAATTCGTTTCCGAGGAAGACCACCGCATCGATGCCGAGCAGCTCGTCGGGATCGATGATCTCGTCCAGCCCGGCGGCATCGGACAGTGCATCGCGCAGCGGGCCGGAGATTGCGTCCTTCACCGACTTGGTGATCGCCTTGACCGCGTTCTTGCGTGCGGCGGCGTCGCCCAGCCGGTCGAGCCGCGTCTGGATCCCGTCTATCGGGGCCACCACCATGCCGTTCGCGTCGCGCGACAATTCGCTGTCGTACCCGCCGTTGATCAGCTTCGTCAGCTCGGCCGACAGCGCGGGTCCGAACACCTGGTTGAACTTCTTGTGCCCCGCCTCCGATGTGCTGGGCGAAAATGCGTCCTGATCCCAAAGCAAGGCGACCATTCCGGCCAGGCCGGGAAACCAGCCGCCTATCTCCAGCAGGGCCGGCCGAAGACGGAATGACCGCGTCCCCAGCGCCGCCGGAATCGGCAGCGTCGCCGGCGCGTTCACATCACCGGTGCCAAGCAGCCATGGGCTCGCCGGAGCGCCCTCGAATGTCTTTACCCCTATCGAAGGCAATATGCTGCCGGCCGGCGGCGCACCGATCGTATCCGCATCGGCCTTGAAACCCAGGATCCACATGTAAGGCTCGTCACCGCAGGAATCCTCGGTGGTGCGTACCTCCAGCTGAAAAAGCGCGAAGGTGACATCGATTTCCGTCGGTCGCATAGCAAAGACCTTTCCCAGACATGCCCTGCAGCTTGGGTTGACTCATCGGATGCTTTGGAATGGACGAATGCAAATAAATGCTGAACGCATAAATAGCACGAACCGTCGATCAATTCTAGAAAAAGGTGCAGACTTCTCTGGCAACGACCACGGCTGCCCCGGTATCGGCACCCTCCCCGAAAACATCCAGATTGTATGGTCCCTGGCAGCACTTTCCTCCGCAACTTGACGCGGCTGCCACCATTCACGACCTAGCTTGCATCCCCGATATCAAAGCGAACGATCCTGTCGCCCTCCATACGGAAGATGTGCGTCACAATCTTGTCCTTCAGGCCATGACTTTGCCCCTCCAGCGGCCGGCCATTCAGATCGAATACCTTCAGGATCACCTCGACTGACTGCCGACTACCGGATCAGTTTGCGCCGGGGGGATCGACCATTGCCGATAAAGCGAGCGGCGAACTACGGCATGCATCTCCTCTGCCAGCGCCTTTGAAGGATGCGGAAAAGGCTGGCATCGGCCAGCCTCTTCCTGCCACTGCCAGCGCCCTCAGGTGTTCAAGCCGCCATCCACATTGAGGATGGCGCCTGTGATGTTCCTTGCGGCGGGACTTGCGAGGAAGGCAACGGCAGCCGC
>NZ_AJWE01000064.1:0-8449 GCF_000281145.1 Rhizobium sp. CF142
GGCGGCTGCGGAGCCGGTGGCAGGGTCCTCGGAAATGCCGATGCCGCTCGCAAACATGCGGGCATGGAACTTGGCGACATGGTTCACGCCGCCGCGGCAGTAGATATAGGCCGAGGCGAGCGCGCCATCGACGAAGGGCACCGTCTTTTCCCAGAGCTGCGGATCAAACTCCAGGCGCTCTGCCGCGCCGACATCGTGGACCGGCACCATCAGGAAGGGAACGCCGGCACTCCAGATCGACGGCACGTGATTCTCGAAACCGATCTCCGTGGTCTTCAGCGACAGCGCGTCGGCGATGCCGAGCTTGTCGAGCGGCAATGGTATCTGTTGGGATTTGCGCGGCAGGTCGAATTCGGCAAAGCTTGCCTCGCCTTCCCGCAACCTAACGGCGCAGCGCACCGGGCCGACATTTTCTTCGAGCACCGACACGAGATCGAGTGTTCCCGCTCCATGCGCCTTCTCCGCCAGTGCAATCGCCGTACCGACAGTCGGATGGCCGGCAAAGGGCAGTTCGCGGCCGGCCGTGAAGATGCGGATACGCGCCGTATAGGCGGGATTGTTGGCCGGCTGTACGAAAACCGTCTCGGATAGATTGGTTTCGCGGGCGACCGCCTGCATCGCCGCGTCGTCAAGCCCCTCGCCGTCAAAGATCACGGCCAGCGGATTGCCGGCAAGTTTGGTGTCGGTGAACACGTCATAGACGCTGTAGCTCAACGCCACATTGGCCTCCTTGAATCGGTCATCGAGCCGCCAACCTGCCCGACAGCACACGCAAGTGCAAGCTTCAGGTCTACTTGCCCGCGAAATACCAGTCGATGATCGGCAGCATCGCGACATTGTAAGGCTGTGCCTTCGGATCGGCCGAGCGGATCGCAACCGCGCCGGCAATTTCCTTGTCCTCTGCGACCAGCATATGCGCGCCGATGGAATCGACCATCTCGTCTGCTGTCATGTCGAAACGGAAGAGCTTGAACAGCGAGACGGAACCGCGCACATGGCCCGCATAGAGCCCCTCGCCCACGATGGCCTTGTCGAGATCCAGGCCCGTCTCCTCCATCACTTCGCGGCGCATATTGCTGTCGATATCGCAACGCCCGTCCACGACATCTTCAGGTTCAAGCGAGCCGGCGGCGAAATAGACCTGACCCGGATTGGCCGTATGCGCCCCCATGCGGATAGCGACCAGCGCCCCATCGGAGGATTCGAGCACCGGATAGGAAAAGAGATGAATGGCGCCCTTCCGGTCCGGCTGGCGTCGCCACCACATGAAGGCCGAGAAAGGCGCAATATAGGCCTCACCCGCAATTCCGGCCTCGGACAGTTTCAGCCGGTGCTGCAACACCAGCCGACCATCGAACAGTGCTGGATTGGCAGCGATTTCCCGCTCCCAGTTCTCGCGGATATCAGCCCTGTTGGCGACGACCAGCGGATGCTCGCCCTCGAGCACGCGCAGATCGGCGCCGGCAATGGGAAATACCGTGCGTTCCGGCGGAAAGGCCGAAAGGTCTTCTGAAAGAGTCTCTGAAAAGCGAAGTGTCATAAGAGATCCAATGTCATGACGACGGGGCAATGGTCGGATGCCTTCGGCCTGTCCCAGCCGGTGCGCGGGTAACGCTCCACCTGCTGCCCCGGCGGGAAGATGGTGCGGTAGGGCTGTCCGTGGCGGATGATTTCGGGGATGCGCTTGGCGTTAGTGGCGGCAAGTGCCGGCGATATCAAGAGATAATCGAGCTGGCAGAGCCACTGCTCCTCCGGCCCGCGCGAATGATAGAGCGTCCAGCGGTCGAGCGGCTCGCGGCGGCGCACGACGTTTTCGGCAAACCCGTCCTGGCTGAAGACATCGAGCGCGCTTTCGGGCTCATCCTGATGCTCGAACCGGTAGCCCGTGCCGCGCCGGCCGATGACGTCGACCCGCTCCTGATAGTCGTTCATGTCGCCGCAGATGACGAAGTTCTTTTTCGCCGTATGCCCGGCGCCGAAGCGGTTCTCGATGATACGGCGAACGGCGCGCGCTTCCGCCCGGCGGATCGGCAGGGTCGATTGCCGCCCGTCCAGCCCCTCGCGCGGATTGCCCATCGACTTGAAATGCACGACATAGAGCGTCATCGGCACCCCGCCGATCCTCAAATCCAGTTCCAGGCAATCGCGCTTGAAGATCTTGTCGTCGAGCCGGTTGGTCTTGCCGATCTCCTCGTCGAAGAGATCGAAATCGCGATAGGTCACCATCGCATGGCTCTTGATATCCCTGAGCTCGATCTTCTGCCCGTCGCGCGTTTCCTCGCGCATCAAAACGGCGACATCGATGCCGCGGCTGTCATTGCCCTCGACCAGGTATTTCTGCCGGTAGCCGTTGCCGACCATGCGGTAGAGATAGCCATATTCGAAGGCCTGCAGGGCGGCCATATTGTCGATTTCCTGCAGGCAGAGAATATCGGCATCCGCATCTGCAATCGCCAGCGCCGTCATCTGCCTTGTATCGTCGGTCGAGGCGATTACCCGTGCCTGCTCCAGCTGCTGGTAGGTGCCCTCGTTGCTGACCTCGAAGAGCTTGATGACGCGGTCCTGCCGGAGCTGGTTGCGATAGCCCGTAAAATCGAAACGGGTGAGCAGGTTTTCGACATTGAAAGTGGCAAGGCGAAGCGACATCAGGCATTCCCGGTTGGATCGACGCCCATTACTAGAGCAATTCCAGCAAAAGTGTGCAGCGGTTTTGCGTCCGGAATCGCTTGAAAACAGTTAAAGTCGAATACGCGCTTCGAAAGGCCGTTTGTCCATCAGAGCCGCCAGCCGGCGCGTATGACGACATGCACCGCCTCATCAGGGACGACAGCCACGCGGCTATAGGCGCGCAACGCCTGGCCGTTGCCGAGCGTGAGCTTCACCGCATAACGCTCGCCTTCGAAGAGCACGGATTCGACGGTTGCCGGAGCCCCCTCGCTGCCGATAACAACATCTTCCGGCCGCACCAGAATATCCGCGCCGTCAATGTTGGCGGCATGCAGTGTTCCCTCTAGTTCGTCCCATTCGAGCTGGCGCTCACCGCTCATGACCGGCAGCGTGACGATCGCGCCTCGGCCGATCAGCCCGCCGACCATGCGCCCTTCCGGCCGCGCATAGATTTCCGCCGGCGGCGCCACTTGCAGCAGCCGCCCCTCGGACATGACGGCGACATCGGTTGCCAGCGCCATCGCCTCGCTCTGGTCATGCGTTACATAGATCATCGTTGCACCCGAGCGCTGGTGAAACTCGCGGAAGGTCTCCTCCATCTCCTGCTTCAGATGCCGGTCGAGATTGGCAAGCGGCTCGTCGAGCAGCACGACATCGGGCGATGTCACCAGGCAACGGGCCAGCGCCACGCGCTGCCGCTGGCCGCCGGAGAGATCGGCCGGCCTCCGCTCGGCATAATCGACGAGACGCACGGTCGCGAGCGCCTCTCTCACCCTGGCCTTGTAGGCCTCGCCCGATATGCCGCGAACTTTCAGCGGATAGCCGACATTATCGGCGACATTCATATGCGGCCAGAGCGCATAGGATTGGAAGACCATCGCCATGTTGCGTTTTTCCGGCGGCAGCGATTGCGAGGCATCTGCCAAGAGCCGCTCGCCGAGATGGATAGATCCGTCAGTCGGCGTCTCGAAGCCAGCGATCATGCGCAGCACCGTCGTCTTGCCGCAGCCGGAGGGGCCGAGCAGCGCCAGGAAGCCGCCCTCGCGTACATCGAGCGAAAAGCCGCTGACCGCAGCTCTGCCGGTGCCGAAATCCTTGGCCACCTGATTGAGGATCAGCTTCGCCATGGCACGACTCCCTTGGGTAGATGTTTCGCCAGAAGCTCCAGAAGCAGCATCATGGCGACCACCATGAAGACGACGAGCACCGACAGAGCCGAGGCAAGATCGGAACTGCCGCTGTCATCGAGATTGTAGATGGCGACCCCGAGCGTCTGCGTGCCCGCCGACCACAGCAGCGCCGAAATCGTAAGCTCGTTGCAGGCGATGAGAAAGACAAGGATGACGGAAGCACCCGCCGCCGGAGCAATCAGCGGCACGATGATATCCTTGAGCCGCCGGAAGAAGCCCGCGCCGGACAGCCTTGCCGCCTCCTCCAGCGCAGGATCGAGCTGATGAAAAGCGCTGACCACAGGCTTCAGGCTGACGGCGAAGAAGGAGGAGAAATAGGCAATCAGGATGATCCAGACCGTGCCGTAGAGCGTGACGTTCAGCAGCGGGATGGGTGCGGCAAAAACGAGGATGAAGCAGACCGCCATGACGATGCCCGGCAGCGAATAGGGTATTTCGACGAGGCTGGAGACAATGCGCGACAGCGTATCCTTGCGCCGCGTCAGCGCATAGGCCGCAAGCACCGTCACGAAGAGCAGGCCGACCGCCGCCCCGCTGGCCAGCGACAGCGAATTGATAAAGGCCGTGCGCGTCACCGCCTGCCGGAAGAGAATTTCCTCGAAGGCATGAAACGTCATGGTCTTGAAGGTGAGCGGCACGCCATAGGCCGGCACCAAAGCGCCCGCGACGAGCGCGAAGAAGGGCGCGGCCAGCATGAAGAACAGCACGATCCAGAGCAGCGGCGTGAAAACGAGTTTCCACCCGCCGAGCTCGAAAGCCGCCGTCGCGCCCGAAAGACCGATGACGCGATAATCGCGCCCGCGCAGCGCCCGATCCTGGATCGCCAGGCCGGCAACCGAGATCAGCGCGATGATGGCAGAGAGAAGCGCCACATCGCCGAAGGTGCGACCGGTAAAGGCGGTGAATTTCGAAAAAATCAGCGTCGGCAGCGTGAAGATCGAGGCCGGAATGCCGAGAATGGCCGGAATGCCGAAATTGCCGGTGCAGGAGACGAAGGAAATCGCCGCCCCCGCAATGACGCCCGGCAACGACAGCGGCAGGATGATGTCGCGAAAGACCCGCAGACTCGATGCGCCTGAGAGACGTGCCGCCTCCACCCCGTCGCGCGGCAGGGTCATCAATCCTGCCCTCAGCGCTAGATAGACGAGCGGCGCATGCTGCACCCCATAGAGCAACGCAATGCCTCCGACCGAATAGAGCGGCTGCGGCGACCCCAGCGGCGGCGCTATATGCAGCGCCTTCAGAAGCGGGCTCGACGGTCCCGACATCTGCACCCAGGCAAGTGCGGTCACCTGCGGCGGGATCATCATCGGCAACACGAAGAAGAAGCTGAGCGGCCCCTTGGCCTGAATATCCGTCAGCGTCAGCAGATAGGCGAAAGCGCAGCCGATGATGAGCGAGATAACAGTGCCGAGGATCGCCGTGACGATGGTGTAATAGACCGCCGACCAGACCATCGGGTCCGACAGAACCACCATGACGCCGCCATTGGCGAAAGCGGAAATGCCGACAACCGCGAGCCGCGCTAAGGGCAGCACGCTAAGGAAAAGCACCACTGAAACGATAAAAGGAAACAGCCAGACGGGCTGGCTGTTTCCTGGACGTACATAGCCCTGCATGGCTCTATTATTTCGAACCGAACAGATCCGTAAAGGTCTTCAGATCCTTGTCGGTATTGGCAAGCGCGTCAGCGGCGTTGATAGGCAGAACCTTGATCGTGTCGCGGGCCGGGAAGCCAACAGGCAGCTTCATGCCGTTGCGAGCCGGGATATACCCGAGCTTCAGGAAGCCTTCCTGGCCTTTCTCGGAGAGAACGTAATCGACGAACTTCTTGGCAGCGTCGACATTCTTGGCACTGGCGAGGATGCCGACCGGCTCGGTAACGGCCGAAACGCCTTCGCTCGGGAACACGAACTCGACCGGAGCCCCCTTGGCCTTTTCGCGGATCGGCAGGTAATCGACGACCACGCCGTAAGCCTTTTCGCCCGAAGCCACGGACTTCAGGACGACGCCATTGCCGCCGGAAGCGACCGCAGCATTATCGGCGAGCGACTTGTAGAAATCCCAGCCGAGATCAGGAACGGCGGCCAGCGTCTGGGCGTGAATGAGGGCTGCACCCGAAGCGAGCGGGCTCGGCATGGTGACGAGGCCCTTGGCTTCCGGCTTGGCGAGGTCCTTCCAGCTCGTCGGCTTCATTGCAGCCGATGTGTTGTACATGATGCCGGTGGTGATCAGCTTCGTGGAATAGTAGTAGCCGTCGGCATCAAAGAGCGAGGCGTCGTAATTGACAGCTTCCGGCGACTTGTAGGCGAGCAGCTTGCCGTCTTCCTTGAGACGCTCGAGCGTCACGACGTCGGCGATCAGCAGAACGTCGGCAACCGGGTTGCCGGCCTGGATCTCAGCCTGCAGCTTGGCCATGATCTTCGGCGTGCCGTCGCGCACCCAGTCGACCTTGATATCGGGATTGGCAGCCATGAAGCCGTCGACGGTCGCCTGCGCGTCTTCGTTCGGCTGGCTGGTATAGAGAACGAGGTTGGCAGCCGAAGCCGGGATGGCGAATAGGCTCGCGGCGAGAAGGGCTGCGGCGGAAACTAGAGTTTTCATGGAAGGAATCCTCGGATTGCGATGCCCCTCATTATTCGGGGTGCTTGACAGCGGTGTGACAGGCCGCCGCAGGAGCTGCACACCTATCCAGAACCTTCCTTGGTGTGGTGACGGCCCTTTCTGCGTGGGCAGTTGATCGTTTCAGCGATTTCTGGAATCGCCTTGAATACCGGCCTTCGCCGACCGATTCGAGGGGATCCCGAAAGATGAAATCGACGCCCTGGCGTGCGCGCCTGCGCTACCAGTTCGACAAGAGCATGGCCGCCGGCCCGATCGCGCTGATCGGCTGGCTCGCAGTGATATCGCTTGTGGTGATCGTCATCGCCGGCCTGGTGCTGGCAGTGACCGGCATTGCGCCCGATGGCAGCGAGCATATGAGCTTCGTCGAAGGCGCCTGGGAATCGCTGATGCGCACCATGGATGCCGGCACGATGGGCGGCGATATCGGCTGGCCCTTCCGCGGCGTCTCGCTGGTCGTCACCATATCCGGCATCTTCGTCTTCTCTGCCCTGATCGGCGTCCTGAGTTCGGGTCTCGAAGAAAAGCTCGACGATCTGCGCAAGGGCCGCTCGCACGTGCTGGAACACGACCACACGATCATCTTCAACTGGTCGCCCTCGATCTTCGACGTGATCTCCGAACTCGTCATCGCCAATGCCAGCCGCCGCCGTCCGCGCATCGTCATCATGGCCGCCAAGGACAAGGTGGAGATGGAAGACGAGCTTGCCGCCAAGATCAGCGATCTCAAGAATACCCGTATCATCTGCCGCAGCGGTGATCCCACCGATCTCTACGATATCAACATCGTCAATCCGCAGACCTCGCGCTCAATCATCGTGCTGTCGCCCGAAGGCGATCACGCCGATTCCGAAGTCATCAAGACGGTGCTCGCCCTCGTAAACGACCCCGCCCGCCGCGCAGCCCCCTACCAGATCGCCGCCGAAATCCGCGATGCCAAGAATGCCGAAGTGGCTGAAATCGTCGGCGGCAAGGAATTGCAGCTGGTGCTTGCCGACGACCTGATCTCCCGCATCGTCGCCCATTCCAGCCGGCAGGCGGGCCTGAGCGGCGTCTATTCCGAGCTTCTCGATTTCGACGGCTGCGAGATCTACACGATCGACCAGCCCGAACTCGCGGGCAAAAGCTTCGGCGCGGCCGTCATGATGTACGAGACATCGACGCTGATCGGCTTCTGCGACCTGGAAGGCAAGGTGCAGTTGAATCCACCGGCAAACCGTATCTTCCTGCCAGGCGAACGCGCCATCATCATCGCCGAGGACGATGCGGCGATCAAAAGCGGCACGGCAGAAATGCGCGTCGACCGCGATATCATCGTCGCTCCCGTGGCCCGGCAGACGAAGCCGGAGAGTACCCTGATGCTCGGCTGGAATCGCCGTGGTCCGATGATCGCCCATGAGCTTTCGCGTTATGTCGCGGCCGGCTCCACGCTGACCGTCGCCGCCGATACGCCAGAGCTGGAAGAAGAGGTTCGCGACCTTGCCCTTGCCACCGGCAACATGCGCGTTTCCTGCAAGGTGACGGATACGAGCAGCCGCACCGAACTCGACGCGCTCGACATCCCCTCTTTCGACCATGTGCTGGTGCTCGGCTATTCCGACCACATGGCGGCCCAGCCTGCCGATACGCGCACCCTCGTCACCCTGCTGCAACTGCGCAAGATTGCTGAAAAGGCCGGCCGCCATATCGGCATCGTCAGCGAGATGATCGATGTCCGGAACCGCGAGCTTGCCGCCGTCACCCGCGCCGACGATTTCGTCGTCAGCAACAAGCTGGTGAGCCTGATGCTTGCACAAGCCTCTGAAAACGCCCAGATGGCGGCGATCTTCAGTGAGCTTCTGGACGAGGACGGCTCCGAAATCTACATGCGCCCCGTCACCGACTATGTCGCCATCAACAGGCCGGCAACCTTCTACACCGTCTGCCTTGCCGCACTGCGCCGTGGCGAGGTCGCCATCGGCTAACGCCCG
>NZ_AJWE01000065.1:0-11797 GCF_000281145.1 Rhizobium sp. CF142
CCGGCGGCCGCTACCGCCACAAGAAGGAAACCTATCTCGCCGCCATCGACCCGAATTTCGGCGGCTGCGGCCGCTTCATCACCGACGAGGAAGGCCGCTATTTCTTCCGTACCGTGAGGCCCGGCGCCTACCCCTGGCCGAACGGCGTCAACGACTGGCGCCCGGCCCATATTCATTTCTCGATCTTCGGCCACGGTTTCTCGCAGCGCCTGATCACCCAGATGTATTTCGAGGGCGATCCGATGATCTGGAAATGTCCGATCGTCGGCTCTATTCCGGACAAGGCGGCGATCGAGCAGCTTATTGCGCCGCTCGACTGGGGTAACACGATCCCGATGGACAGCCGCGCCTACAAGTTCGATATCGTGTTGCGCGGTCGACGCTCGACCATGTTCGAAAACAAGCCGGAGGGGAACTGACATGCAGGAACTCGGCTACCTCAAGGAAACCCCATCCCAGACCGCCGGCCCCTATGTGCATATCGGCCTGACGCCGAATTTCTGCGACATTACAGGCGTCTATGATACCGACATCGGCACGCAGATGGTCAATGACAAGACGCTCGGCGAGCGCATCACCGTCAGCGGCCGCATCTTCGACGGGGCCGGCGCGCTCGTTCGCGACGCCGTCATCGAGATCTGGCAGGCCGACAGTGCCGGCCTCTACAACAGTCCCTCGGAAATGCGCGGCACAGCCGACCCGAACTTCACCGGCTGGGGCCGCTGCCCTACCCGGGCAGAAGATGGTGTCTACAGCTTCGAGACCATCAAGCCCGGCAAGGTGCCGTTCAAGGACGGCCGCAAGATGGCGCCGCACATTACGTTCTGGATCGTTGCCCGCGGCATCAACATCGGCCTGCATACACGGATGTATTTCCCGGAAGAGCAGGAAGCCAACGCCGCCGATCCGATCCTGGCGCGTATCGAGCACCGTGATCGTGTGCCCACACTGATCGCCACCCGCGACGGCGCAAACCTGACCTTCGACATCTATCTGCAAGGGCCGAGGGAAACGGTGTTTCTCGACATCTGACCCGCACGCAAACGCTGCTTGTCCGCAATGTGCCGGGCAAGTAGCGTCGTGCTGCCCTAACTTGTCCTTGAGCTTGATGCGCCGACAGGCCAGACGGGCGGTTCTGAAACGAGACTCCGAATGACCACATCCCCTTTCGACCATCCTTTCCTCTCCGGCCTGCTCGGCGACAATGAAATAGCCTCGTATTTTTCCGCCGAGGCGGATGTCCGGGCAATGCTGTCCTTCGAGGCAGCGCTTGCTCGTGCCGAGGCCAAACACGGCGTCATTCCCGCTGAAGCCGCACGGGCGGTTGGCCAGACCTGTGCAGGTTTCACCCCCGACATGGAAAGCCTGAAAGCCGCGACCGCCCGGGATGGCGTCGTCATTCCCGATCTGGTTCGGCAGCTTCGGGAGGCAGCAGGGGAAGAGGTTGCGAAGCACGTCCATTTTGGTGCGACCAGCCAGGATGTCATCGACACCAGCCTCATGCTGCGGCTGAAATCCGTCACCTTCCTCTTCGGCGCACGCCTGCATTCTGTGGTCACCGGACTTGCCGCACTCGAGCGCCAACTTGGCAACAACCGCCTGATGGGCCATACGCGCATGCAGGCCGCGATCCCTATCACCGCTGCCGATCGCATAGGCGCCTGGCGGCTGCCGTTGGAGACCTATCGAGACCGACTGACGGAGCAGACCTTCCCCATTCAGTTCGGCGGTGCTGCCGGCACTCTCGAAAAGCTTGGGAGCGAAGCATCGGTCGTGCGCGCTTCGTTGGCGCAGGAACTGGGATTGACTGATGAGCCGCAATGGCAGAGCCGGCGCGCCCATATTGCCGATCTCGCCAATCTCTACGCATTGATCTCGGGCAGCCTCGGCAAATTTGGACAGGACATCGCGCTGCTCGCCGAAGCCGGAGGCGAGATCGAGCTTGCCGGCGGCGGCACTTCCTCGGCGATGGCCCACAAGCAGAACCCGGTTGCCGCCGAAACATTGGTCGCGCTTGCCCGCTTCAACGCCACGCAGCTTTCAGCCATCCACCATTCGCTCGTCCATGAACAGGAGCGCTCGGGGGCCGCATGGACGCTGGAATGGCTTGTCTTGCCGCAGATGGTCATCGCGACCGCCGCTTCGCTGCGGCTCGCAACGGAACTCGTTGGTAATATCAAGCGTCTAGGGACGAACTGATCACCTTTGCACTCAGTCGGTAAAACCGGCTATGCAGGGGCGTTGATTTCAGGAGTGATCCCGTGACCTTTCCGCTCTTCGATCTTTCCGGCCGCCGCGCGCTGGTAACAGGCTCCAGCCAGGGCATCGGCTATGCACTGGCGCTCGGCCTTGCCGAGCACGGCGCCTCCGTCATCATCAATGGCCGAAATGCCCAGAAGGCGGAGGCGGCTGCCGAAACAATCCGGGAGCGGAAAGGTCACGCCGTCAGCGCCGCCTTCGATGTAACGGATGCCAACGCCTGCCGGTCGGCGATCGCCTATATCGAGGCGGAGATCGGTCCGATCGATATCCTGATCAACAATGCCGGCATGCAGTTCCGCACGCCCCTGGAGGAATTTCCAGTCGAAAAGTGGGACGAACTGTTCCGTACCAACGTGTCCAGCATCTTCTACGTCAGCCAGCCGGTGGCGCAGGCGATGATTGGCCGCGGCCGCGGTAAGATTATCAATATCGCCTCGGTTCAGGCCGAACTCGCTCGCCCGAACATCGCGCCCTATACGGCGACCAAAGGCGCCGTCCGCAACCTCACCCGCGGCATGGCGACGGACTGGGCGAAGCATGGTCTGCAGGTCAATGCCATCTCGCCGGGCTATTTCAAGACGCCGCTCAACCAGGCACTTGTCGACGATCCGAAGTTCTCCGCCTGGCTTGAGACGCGTACGCCGGCCGGCCGTTGGGGCAATGTCGAAGAACTGGTCGGCGCGGCCGTCTTCCTGGCGTCGGACGCATCGTCCTTCGTCAATGGCCATATGCTGATGGTCGACGGTGGGATTACGGCATCGCTCTGAGGTTAATCGCCTCCTCCGTCACCACCGCCATCACCTCCATCATCACAGTCAAAACTCACTTCTAGACCGCCTTCGGCTTGGCCACGAACTGAACGCCCTGGAAAACGAAGGTGCGCCCGCCAAGCAGGCTTCCAGGACAAGAATACGGCAAATGCGACGATGAGGATGGAAACGACCAAGAGGCCTATAAGGATCTCAGTGACTGGAGCCATGTTCACTCCAAACGTTGCTCAAGGAAATTATCTCAGCAATTTCCGCGAGAAACAAGAACATCTCAATTTTGAGTACGCCTCAATCCGCAACCATATTGCCACGCCGCATCAGCCCCATCAGGATCAGCGGCAGCAACGTCGTGATGCAGATGGCGATGAAGGCCATCGCCATACCAAGGCCGATCGAGCCCTGCTCGAACTGACGCCAGATGAAGGTCGCGATCGTCTGCATGCCGACGGGTGCGACGACGACGGAGGCGACGAGCTCACGTGAGGCAAGCGCGAAGACGAGCAGCATTGAGGAGGCAAGGCTCGGAAAGACGAGCGGCAGCAGGATACGCCGGAAGGCCGTGATGCCGCTCGCGCCACAGACGCGGGCAGCCGCCTCCAGATTGTCGCCGATCTGCTGGAAGGCCGCCGTCGTATAACGCACCGGCTGCGGCAGCAGGATGCAGCAATAGGCAAGCAGCAGGATGAGGCCGGTATTGTAGGGCGTGAAAGGCAGGCCCGGCATGTTCCAGGCGAGGATGAGACCGACGGCTACGACGATACCTGGCAGCGCATTCGGCAGGATCGTCATGACATCGATCGCCATGCGACCGGACATCTTCGTCTTCACGACAGTATAGGCGGCCGTAACGCCGATCAGTCCCGTGATCAGCGCCGTGCCGATGCCCAGCGAGAAACTGTTGATCAGCGCCGTCACCGCGCCAGCGCTGTTGCCGAAGACCGCGATGAAATTGTCGAGGCTGACATTGTCGAGGGCAAGACCGCCGGAGATCGTTCGCGCTAGCGCGGTCGTAAGGATTGCCAGCAGCGGTACGCCGGTCGCAAGAAACGCCACGACGCTAAAGGCAATCATGACGGGTAGCTTCAGTGCGCCAAGCGGACGCTTGTCTTTTGCCGTCGGCTTGCCGCCGACCGTCTGGTAGGAGCGCCGCGCCAGGATCCAGCGCTGCAGCAGGAAGGTGACGAGCGACATGGCGACCAGCACCAGCGACAGGATGGCCGCGCCCGGCAGATCGATCGGCCAGTCGGTGACCCGCAGGTCGATGCCCGTCACCAGCACCTGGAAGCCGGCACGGCGCCCAAGCGCTGCCGGCGTGCCATATTCCTCGATTGCAGCGGCAAAGACCAACATCAGGCTCGCCGTCAGGCCGGGCGCCGAGAGCGGCAGCGTGATGCGCCAGAAAGCGCGCGCCGGCGAGGCTCCGAAGACGCGGCCGACATCCGCATAACGTGCGCCGACGGCCTCGACCGTGCGTGACACCGCGAAATAGACGACGGGGAAGGTGTTGAAGGCCATGACCAGCGTCATGCCGAAGATCGAAAACAGGAAGGGTGCCAGATTGAAACCGGCGAGTTGCTGCAGATAACCGCGCGGCTGCAGCGTCATGATCCAGCCGAGCGTGGCGATATAAGGCGGGATCATGAAGGGCACGAGCAAAAGCACGTCCCAGACAGGCGCAAAGGGAATTCTGTAGAGGGCGCGGAAGACGCCGAGCGGCACGGCGACGAGCGCCGAAGCGAGCACCACGCAAGCGCCGAGCAGGATGGTGTTGCCACCCATACGGATGAGCGAGCTGTCTGCAAGCGTCGCATAAAGCGACGAGAAAGGGCTAGCAAACGAGCCCTGTCCTAGTTCGGGAAAGATGCCTTGCAGCACCACCGCAATGAAGGGAACGGCAACGATGAGAACGAGACCCGCTGTTGCCAGCCAGGCGGCAGGAGCCGTGCCGCCGATGCCGTTTCCTCTCATTGTCTGGACCTTACTTGGCGCCGTAGAGATCGGCGAAGGTCTTCAGCGTTTCCTTGCGCTTGCCGTAGACAGCAGCCGTGTCGTATTTCAGGAGCGTCAGGTCGCTGATCAGCGGACGGCTGGCGGCAACGTCGGTGCGGGACGGCATCAGCATTTCACCGGCAACCAGCGCCTGACCTTCGTCAGAGAGCATGTAGTCGATGAACTTCTTGGCGTCGTCCTGGTTCTTCGACGACTTCATGATCATGGCCGGACGCGGCGCGATGACCGTACCGGACTTCGGGAACACGACTTCAATGCTCTCGCCCTTCTTCTGGGCAGCAAGAGCGATGTAATCGACAGCGCCGAAGACGACGGCCTTTGCACCCTGCAGAACCGGGTTCAGGGCGTCGGCGTTGGCACCGGCGATGATCGCACCGTTGGCCTGCAGACCCTTGAAGAGCTTCCAGTCGTCCTGGCCGCCGAGAGCGGCGGTCAGTTCGAAGGAGGAGCCGGACTGCGCCGGGTCAGGAATGTTGACGAGATCCTTGTATTCCGGCTTCGTCAGGTCAACCCATTCGGAAGGCTTCGGCGTGCCGCTCTTGGTGTTCCAGACGATGCCCAGAGCCGAGATGCCCTGCGCGACAGCGCCTTCGGACTTCAGGAAGTCCGGAACCTTTGCGGCGTTCGGGCTCGAATAGTTGACGAGCCAGCCGCGCTTGGCAAAGTCGTTGGCCGTATCCCAGGACGCCGAGATGACGACGTCAACGACAGGGTTCGCGGCTTCGGCTTCGATACGGGCCATGACCTTGCCGGTCGTTGCCTGGAAAACATTGACCTTGACGCCGGTCTGCTTGGTGAAGCCGGCCGACAGCTTGTCGATCAGGCTCTGCGGGCCAGCGGTGTAAACGGTGACGTCGGCATGGGCGACGCCGGCCATCAGGGCGGCGGCGACGACGCCAAAAGTGATGCTCTTCAATGACTTAAACATGTTCCAGTTTCTCCTCTATGGATTGGTGTATTTTCTGCTGAAACCAACGGATTTGCGCTGCGTCGATCGAAAGGCCGATCATCTCGCCGGCGCGCAGCTTGGCGCGGCTCAGAACCTGCAATTCCAAGCCGGGCAGACCGGAGAGCGAAACGCTTGCCAGATGCCCATCGCCGCGGAACTGCGAACGCAGCACGGTGGCGGCTAGTCGATCGGGAGAGGCTTCACCGGCCGAGATGCAGGCGACCGGGATCAGCACGCGAGCGCTGTTACCGGCAACTCCTTCAGCCTCGGTCAGCACGATGTCGCTGTCCTTGAAATACCAGGCACGTCCGCGCCGCTCGATATCGACGAGGCAGCCAAGCCTCAGGAAGTCGGCAACCTCCGGCGTCGCCGGCCGCTCGATCAGGTCATCCGGCGAGGCAAGCTGCTCGATCAGGCCGGACCTCATGACCGCGACTTCATCGGCAAGCGTCAGCGCTTCGCTATGGTCGTGCGTCACATAGATCGCCGTCAGGCTGAGTGTGGAAATGAGCTCGGCGAGTTCGCCCACCATGTTTTCGCGCAATTCGCGGTCGAGGTTGGAAAGCGGTTCGTCGAAAAGGATGAGCTGCGGCTCGGCGACGATGGCGCGCGCAATCGCGACGCGCTGCTGCTGGCCGCCGGAGAGATCACTCGGCTGCCGGTCGACATAGGCCGAAAGGCCGACGCGTTCGAGCGCCCGCATCGTCCGGGTCTGACGCTCCACCCTGCCGACGCCGCGCATTTCGAGCGGAAAGGAAACATTGCCGCCGACCGTCAGATGCGGCCAGAGCGCATAGTCCTGGAAGACCATGCCGAGCCCGCGCCGCTCCGGGGGGACGAAGGCGCCGGTCGCACCGTCGGCAACGGTGGTGCCGGCAATCGAAACAGCTCCCTTGGTCGGCGCAAGCAGGCCTGCAACCAGCCTGAGAAGCGTGGTCTTGCCGCAGCCCGAAGGGCCGAGCAATGCCAGCGTCTTTCCCTTTTCCAGAGAAAAATCAATGCCTTTGAGAATCTGCGTTGGCCCGTAACTCAATTCCAGACCCGCCGCGGCAACGGCAGAGGGCGATCGAATTGAGGGGGCGTTCATGGGCAGACCAAATGTCGCTTTAAAGAAAGTATGCGACATTTAGGCACCCCGGATGACAGCTTTGCGACGGATTTATTTCAGTTTTGTGACAATGCCTTCTGCAGAAGCGGACGTTGGCCTCTCGTGCCGGGCTCCACGATTAAGACGCAGCCCTTCCTGCAACCCACTTTGCCGCTGGCCATCTTCGACACAGTTTTCATGCCGTTTCGGGGCTTCAGCTCCGCCAAAAGCAGGGGATTTGCATTTTCGGTCGCGCGCAACCATTTAAGATGCATGATCCCGCGGGAAATGTCGCGACCTCGCATACGCCGGAACGTTTACAGAAAACGAACCATACCGGCTTGCATTCTGAGCCAAAAGCCGATTGCTTAGGAAAATCTACTTCTTCTTCGGCTAGCCGTTAGAAGAGTGCGAGGGGATATAGGCAAACCCGTGGAATTCTGCAGCTTCGCATCGGGATCGATGGTGACTACGATGACGAAGCGGGAAAGCTGGTTTGAAGGAAAATGAGTAACGATCTGTTTCAGGTAAAATTTTGGGGCGTTCGGGGAAGCATTCCCGTATCAGGCCCGGAATTCGACCGATATGGAGGCAACACCTCCTGCATAGAAATTCGCTGCGGCGAGCACCGGATGATCTTCGACGCAGGCTCTGGACTGCGCGAGGCTGGCCTTTCGCTTCTTGCGGATGAAGTCCACGATGTCGACCTCTTCTTCAGTCACTGCCATTACGACCACATCATCGGCCTGCCCTTCTTCAAGGCGATCTACTACCCATCGATCAACGTGAACATCTGGTCCGGCCATCTGGACGGCAAGATGAGCACGCGCGAGATGGTCGAGCAGTTCATCAGCCCACCCTGGTTTCCGGTAAAGACCGATATCTGTCAGGCGACGATGAACTTCCGCGATTTCCATGCGGGCCAGACACTGACCCCACATGAAGGCGTCGAAATGCAGACCTACATGCTGAACCATCCGGGCGGAGCGATCGGTTATCGCATCCACTGGAAGGGCCGCATCGTGGCGCTGATCTACGACATCGAGCACATTCCGGGCACGCATGATCCGGTGGCGCTTGAGATGATGAAGGACGCCGATCTCGTCGTCTACGACTGCACCTATAACGAAGACGAGATGCAGCGCTTCAAGGGCTTTGGTCACTCTACGTGGCAGCACGGCACTGAACTTGCAAAGATGGCAGGCGCAAAGCGCTTCGCCTTGTTCCATCATGCGCCGTCGCGCACCGATGAACAACTTGCCGTCATGGAAAGCGAGGCGCAGGCTGCCTTTGCCGGCGCCTTCGCCGCCCGCGACAATCAAGTCATCGAGATATGATCCTGCACCAGGGTGCCTGCTGAAACCCATTCCACTGCGGGATGGCCCGCAGTCGCCTCGAAGAGTTCTGCAAGGAAATCCCAGGCCGCCGCATCATGCACCAGATGATGCCCGAGCACGCCGATCGGCTCGCTGCTGCCCTCGAACCTGTCCTGCAGCTCCGCGACCAGTTCGCCCATCAGGTCTGCCATTGGCCGGCCGCCACGGGTGCCGTGCCAGTCCATAAGGTCGACATGGGAGTTAACGATGGCGAGCGGGCTTTCGCCCTTGACGCGTCCATAGGTCGAAAGGGATTCGAAGCCGAGTGCCGGCAGCTTGGGAATAAGACCCTTGTCGATCCGGTTCCAGGGCGGAACCAGCATGGCCAAAAAGCGTGTCGGATAGAGATCCTTCAGCTTCAGGAAGCCTTCATAGAGCTCGCCGAGAATGGTCTCTTCCAGCCGTGATCCACCGAGTTCCTGTTTCTTGTCGTCAGGTCCGGCATGATTGTGATGCGCCCAGCCGTGAACCGCCACGCTGACATGCGCCTCGTCCGCGAGCCGCTGAGCGAGCGGTGCGCCGGTAAAGGCCGGAATGACCGCAAGCGTGACGGGAATGCCGTAATTTTTCGTCTCGGCGAGCAGTCGCTCCAGCAGTGCCGTCGGCTCGATTGCATCGTCATCCCGCAGCCAGAGCTGCGCCACGCGGCCAGCGTTGCGCCAGCGCTCCAGCTCCCGATACAACCGCTCGCGGATGCTGCTATCGATCATGTGCTGCTCCTGCATGATTGCGTAGGATCAAATCCAGTTCTTTCGACGCGCCGGCAAGCGAACGCTCGTCGAGGACGAAACGGCGGGCAGCGGATGCCATAACATCACGGCGCCCTCGATCATCCAGCAGTCCGGCAATGGCCCACGCATAGGCTTGCATATCGCCATCGGGCGTCAGTAGCCCGGTCATATCCGCCTTCACCACGGCGGGCACGCCGGCAGTCCTTTGCGCCACGACAGGAAGGCCCGCCGCCTGCGCTTCGAGATAGGCAAGTCCATAGGCTTCGCCGCAACCCGGCCAGACATAGATGCCGCTCTTCGCAAGCAGGTCGGCTATCTCTTCCGGCTCCCTCTGGCCGTGCCAGTCGATACGACCGGGGGCAAAGCCCGCAAACAGTGCTTGCACATCAGTCTTTAGTGGCCCGTCGCCAATGATGCCGAGCGTCCAGGGCCGATCCTCGATCATGAGCAGTGCCGCAGCGAGCATCTTGTAGCTCTCTATCTTGTCACCGGCCCGCATCATTGCCACGCTCACCAGGCGTTGTGGATCAGGAGCAGGCGTCACCGCCTCGAAGAGTGCTGTGTCGATGAAGGGCTTCACTCCGGCGATACGCGCTTCGGGAAAGACATCTTCCAATCCGTTCCGGTCGCGTTCGGTAAAGGCGATATTGACCGCCGCCTGGCGGATCGCCTCGCCCACCGGTTTCTGGAACAAGGCCCACCCCATCCCGTCGCGCTTTCGCGAATAGGAGGCTTCGGCCGTAACGTAGGGAATCGTGAATTCCGCCGCGATTGCCGGTCCGAAGAGATCGGGGGATTTGTAATAGGGATGATAGCAGAACCAGAGCTCCGGCTTCGGCTCCTCCCGGCATTTGCGCCGAAGCCGCTCAAGCTCCTCTTCGGCCCTCGCCAGCGCTTCGGCCCCCGCTTCCGGCGTGCCGGCATGGATGCGGAATTCGGACACGACCTCGACCGAATGCCCGGCCACCTCCAGCGCCCGGATCAACAGCCGCGCCATCAACCGGTCGCCTGAGGGCACCGGATGATCAGGCGATTTCATCGGCGCGTAGAAGGCAATCCGCATCGCGACACTCCGCGTATGACAGTGTGTTTCCAATCGGCGCTCGCGCCGTAAGCGAAAATTTCCGCTATTGTCACTATCCTTGAATGATACAGACAGGCATACCGAAGCGATCGTGATTAGACGAGACGATAATTCCGCCCTTTTTCGTCTTCTCTAGTGCATTTGCGATTTGAGCTTCAAGAACAGGAATTGATGACGACGGTCTGGGCCACAGGGATTTTTTCGGAGCGCACGATCAGGAAGGCCAGGCTCGGTTCCGGCCTTGTGATGTTCGTCTTCATCATCCTGCATATGTCGAACCATGCGTTGGGGCTCATTTCGCTGACGGCGGCCGATGATGCGCGCCAGCTATTTCTGGCGATCTGGCGCAATCCGCTGGGCACCCTCCTCTTCTACGGCTCGGTCCTCGTCCATATGACGCTGGTGCTGCGTGGGCTCTACATGCGCCGCAGCCTCGTCATGCCGAAGAACGAGATGGCACAGATCGTTCTCGGCCTTCTGATCCCGCTGCTGCTTATCGACCATGTCATCGGCACACGCATCGTCCATGCGCTCTACAGCTATACCGACAATTACGAGACGATCGTTCGTACGCTCTGGATCAACGCGCCTGATAACGGCGTACGCCAGACATTTGCGCTGCTTGCCGTCTGGATCCATGGCTGCATCGGCATCCATTTCTGGCTGCGCTATCGGCCCTGGTACGACAATTCGTCATCGCTGCTTCTGGCCATCGCCATCCTCCTGCCGGTGCTAGCGTTGCTCGGTTTCGTCGAGATGGGTCGCACGCTGTCCGATCCTTCCTACATAGAGTCAGAATCCGGCCACTACGAAGAAACGATCAATACCCGCTATTACAACGATCCTGAGGCGCGCGAGAAAATCGCGACGATCCGCGCCGGGCTCTACGGCAGCTTCTCCGCAGCACTCGCCCTCGTCATTCTGGCGCGGGCACGCCGCAGGCTGAAAGAGCGGGCAAACCAGGTCGCGGTCCATTATCCCGCTGGCGAGACGGTACGTGTGCCCCGCGGCTTCACCGTGCTGGAGGCAAGCAGGCTTGGTGGCCTGCCACACTATTCGGTCTGCGGCGGCAAGGGCCAGTGTTCCACCTGCCGCGTGCAGATCCTCGGCGATTATTGGACCCTGCCGCCGCCCGACAAGCTGGAGCAGACGACGCTGAAGCGCATCAATGCGGCACCCGATGTGCGCCTCGCCTGTCAGCTCCGCCCGGATAAGGACTTGACCGTTGCGCCGCTGCTCGTGCCGCAGACGGAGGCTGCCCTTCCCGCCAACAGCCAGGAAACCAGCCCCGGCCGCGAGCGCGAGATCGCCGTGCTCTTCTGCGACATGCGCCATTTCACCACGCTGACCGAGACCCGCCTGCCCTTCGACGTCGTCTTCCTGCTCAACCGCTATTTCGGCATTGTCGGCAAGGTAGTGGAACAGGCCGGCGGACGGCTCGACAAATTCATCGGCGACGGCGCCATGGCACTCTTCGGCCTCAACACCACGCCTGAGGAAGCCTGCCGGCAGGCTATGGCAGCCGCAA
>NZ_AJWE01000066.1:0-7364 GCF_000281145.1 Rhizobium sp. CF142
GGGAGCCTGCGGCACGCTCCGCTCTGGCTGAAGCTTTTGTCGTTGACTGAGATCGTGCTGCTTGCTCCCTCTTCTCCCCTCGGGGAAAAGGTGCCCGAAGGGCGGATGAGGGGGCCACGGGCACATCGGAAGACGGCGGCAAGCCACAGGCACATGCTTCCCGAATATCCCGAGCGCCCAACCGGCCGCGCGACGCTCCAAATTTCTCTCAACCTCCGCAGGCAAACCTGCCGCCATGCTAGTCGAGCATACGCAAGCATCATCATATGGACGTAGGGGGCATCACCCGCGTACCCCTGATTGCTGTCGTTCGTTCCCGCGCAAAAACTGCCAGAATGCATGTCTTGAAATGCTGCTTCGTGGGGCCGGTTGAGGGGCAGGTCCAGGAGGCTGGTGGACGGGAAAGGGGACGCCGCTTATGCGGAGAATTCGGGTTAGTAGTCTTGAGTACCTGAGCATATATGGTGGAGCGTTGAGTATCTGTCGTGTACCGTCAGCCTGGAGTGCAGTGCTGGGAACCACGACTGTCGTATCTTCTACGAGTACCGATGGTTCCCTAAGTTTTGCCAATCAGGGCAGCTTTACCGATCCGGGCGGCGCCGTCGTCCCGTCCTCCTTCTCAGGCAGTATCACGCAGCCTGCTGCGCTGATCTCATCGGGCGGCATGCAGACTGCCTCGATACCGCCGACGGTGGTATCAGCGCCGTCAGGCGACGGCGGCGCGCAGGACACGTCCACCAAGACGGCGGCACTCCTTCCGGCGCTGCAGACGACGACCACGACCACCACGACAACAGAGCAGACCGTGCTCGGCCCGGACCCGTACCAGGAGGCCGCGAGCCTGCCGCCGGCGCCCACGCTGACGGGCATTACCAGCGATACCGGCACCGCGACCACCACGACGTCTCCGACCGATCCTGCCGCCGGTTCCGGCGCGGCGTCGCTGCAGCTTCAGACCTCGATCGCCTCCATCTCGGTGGAGCCGAGCCAGGAGGTTTCTGCCGACACGCCCGTCGGCTCGGTGGCGCTCACAGCGCCGGCTGCCACTGCGGCGGCGCCGACGCTCAACAAGATCGCGCTCGAAAACATGAAGCAGGGCAACCCCATCAGCGAATGGGGGCTGGAGGGTGATGGCAACGGCACCATCCAGGGTTTCGCCACCGAAATCAGCACCAATATCGGCCAGACGGTCGATTTCAAGATCGCCACCGATTCCACCCATTACCGGATCGATATCTACCGCATGGGCTATTATGGCGGGGCCGGCGCGCGCAAGGTCGACTCGATCGAGAAATCGCTGACCACGGCGCAGATCCAGCCGCATCCGATCGTCGACATGTCGCTCGGTCTCATCGATTGCGGCAACTGGTCGGTTTCGGCCAGCTGGCAGATCCCTGGCGATGCCGTCTCGGGCGTCTATTTCGCCAAGCTGGTGCGCGAGGACGGCACCGAGGATGCAAGCATCATCCCCTTCGTCGTGCGCGACGATGCCTCGACCAGCAATATCGTCTTCCAGACCTCGGATACGACCTGGCAGGCCTATAATGCCTGGGGCGGCGCCAGCCTCTATTATGGCGAAGTGCCTGTCGATCCCGCAAACATGATCGGTTACCTGCCGCCGAACTGCAGCTGCGGCCTGCAGGCTATCGGCCGTGCCTCGGCCGTCAGCTACAACCGCCCGATCATCACCAATACGAGCCCGATCGGCGGCTCGCACGATTATATCTTCGGCGTCGAATCCTCCGCCATCTCGTGGCTGGAGCAGAACGGCTACGACGTTTCCTATATTTCGGGCGTCGATGCGGCGCGCAGCGGCAGCCTGCTGCTCAACCACGATGCCTATCTCTCCGTCGGCCATGACGAATACTGGTCTGCCGAACAGCGCGCCAATGTCGAGGCGGCGCGCGATGCCGGCGTCAACCTTGCCTTCTGGAGCGGCAACGAGTGCTACTGGAAGGTTCGCTGGGAAAGCAGCATCGACGGCAGCGGCCAGGCCTACCGCACCATGGTCTGCTACAAGGAGACCTGGGGCACGAGTTCGGATCCGAGCAATGTCGGCACCGGCACCTGGCGCGATCCGCGTTATGCCGATCCTGGGCAGGAGCCGGAAAATTCGCTGACGGGCACGCTGTTTACCGTCGACGGCTACCGCTCGGATACGATCTCCATCCCCTACGACTATTCGAACCTGCGCTTCTGGCGCAATACCGAAGTCTCCGAGCTGAATGAAGGCGATACCTACAATCTCGTGCAGAACCTGCTCGGCTACGAGTGGGATTCCGATGTCGAGAACGGCTTCCGGCCGGATGGACTGGTCAACCTGTCGCTCTCCTCCATCTCGGTGGAAACCTATCTGCGCGATTACGGCACGACCGTCGGTTCGGCCGTCGCCAACCACAGCCTCACCATGTACCGGGCCGCAAGCGGCGCGCTGGTCTTCGGCGCCGGCACCGTCTTCTGGTCCTGGGGGCTCAGCGACAACCACCAGGGCGCGACGACATCGACCGATCGCAATGTCCAGCAGGCGATGGTCAACATGTTCGCCGACATGGGCATCCAGCCGACCACGCTCGATGCGAGCCTGATCCTTGCGACACAATCGACCGACTTGCTGAAGCCGACCTCGTCGATCAGCTCGCCCATCGTGGGTGCCTCCTTCCTCGAAGGTCAGCACGTGACGATCACCGGCACGGCGCAGGATTTCGGCGGCGGCATCATTGCCGGCGTCGAAGTCTCCACCGATGGTGGCCAGCACTGGTTCAAGGCGACCGGTCGCGAGGCCTGGAGCTATAACTGGGTCGTCCAGGCAAGCGGCACCTATACGATCATGTCACGCGCCGTCGACGACAGCGTCAATCTCGAGACGCCCTCGACCGGCAAGCAGGTCACCGTCACCCTGCCGGGCACGCAGGGCCTGTGGACGCTTGCGGAAAAGCCGGCGACCGAGGTGGCGATCGATCGCGATCCGGTCGAGCTCGGCCTGCGCTTCCAGGCAACGACCGCAGGCTCCGTGCAGGGTATCCGCTTCTACAAGGGCTTCTACAATACCGGCGACCATGTCGTCAGCCTCTGGTCCAGCGACGGAACGCTGCTGGCAACGGGCGTATCGACGAATGAATCGCTCTCCGGCTGGCAGACGGTGATGTTCTCCTCGCCGATCCAGATTGCGGCGGGTACGACCTATGTGGCCTCCTATCACACGAACGGCTACTATTCCGTCACCGACAATTATTTCGGCAGCGGCAGCACCTATGCCAGCGGCGCTCTGAAGGCCGTCGATGGCGGCGGCGTCTACGCCTATGGCGACAATGCCGGCACGTTCCCGGGCCAGAACCCCGGCGGGTCCAACTACTGGGTGGACGTGGTCTTCGATGCAGGGCTGAACAGCGCGCCTGTCGCCGGTGACGACAGCGGCCTGACGATTTCGCGCAACGGCACGCTGACCATTTCCATCGCCTCGCTTCTGGCCAACGACACCGATGCCAATGGCGATGCGATGACGATCAGTGCCGTCGGCAATGCGCTGAACGGCACTGTGACGCTCAACAAGCAGAACGGCACGGTCATCTTCACGCCTAATGCCAATTATTCCGGCCCGGCAAGCTTCAGCTACACGCTGTCGGACGGGCGCGGGGGCACCGACCAGGCCAATGTCAGCATCACCGTCGATCCGGGCCCGGCCGGCCAGAGTCTGTTTACCGCCAATGAGGGGCCGACGGGTACCGGAATCCAGGAAAACTCGCCGCTGGAACTCGGCATGAAGTTCTCGGCTTCGGCAAGCGGCACGATTACGGGCATCCGCTTCTACAAGGCCGCCGGCGATGCGGGGCCGCATACCGGCTCGATCTGGTCGGCCAGCGGCACGCTGCTTGCGACGGTCAGCTTTGGGGGTGAATCGGCCTCCGGCTGGCAGACCGCGACATTCTCCAATCCGCTGCAGATCTCGGCGGGTGTGACCTATGTCGCCTCCTACCACACGACCGGAAGCTATGTGGCGACATCGGGCTATTTCAACACGGCCCATACAAACGGCGCGCTGACCGGCCTTGCCGGCGCCAACGGCGTCTATTCCTACGGATCGGGCACGACATTCCCGACGTCCAGCTACCAGTCGTCGAACTACTGGGTGGATGTCGTCTTCAACCAGTCGACATCAAACACGGCGCCGGTCGCGGCCAATGACAATGGCTATACGACCTATTCCAACACGGCGCTCTCCATTGCCGCGGCAAATCTGCTGGCAAACGATACCGATGCGGATGGAGATCCGCTCAGCATCACCGGTGCAAGCGGCGGGGTCAACGGCACGGTCACCTTCAACAGCCAGACCAATACCGTCACCTTCACGCCCAACTCGGGCTATACGGGTGTCGCAAGCTTCACCTATTCGATCGCGGACGGGCATGGCGGCACGTCGTCCGCCACCGTGAACCTCACGGTCAATTCTCAGCCCGGCGGCACGACGACGAGCCTGTTCACCGGCGCCGATACCTCGGGCGTTACCGCCGCCAATGACCCCAACGCGGTCGAGCTTGGCGTCAAGTTCATCGCTTCGGCGAACGGCCAGATCACCGGGCTTACCTATTACAAGAGCGCCCAGGATACCGGCACGCATGTCGGCTCGCTCTGGACGGCGAGCGGCCAGCTGCTTGGCCAGGCGACCTTCATCAACGAGACGGCGAGCGGCTGGCAGACGGTTTCCTTCACGCAGCCGATCAGCGTCACCGCCGGCACCACCTATGTGGCGAGCTACCATTCCAACGGCTTCTACTCGGCATCGGCCAATTATTTCACGACCGACCATACGAGCGGCGCGCTGACGGCGCCGGCAAGTTCGGTCAGCGGGGGCAACGGCGTCTATGCCTATGGCACGGGCAGCCTGTTCCCGACCGCCTCCTACAATGCCAGCAATTACTGGGTGGATGTGCTCTACAAGCAGGGCGCACAGAACACGGCGCCCGTCGCCGCCAATGACAGCGGTTTCTCGACGAATACGGGCACGCCGCTCACCATCCAGGCATCGGCGCTCACTGCCAATGACAGCGATGCCGATGGCAATGCGATCTCGATCACCGGTGTCAGCGGTGCGGTCAACGGCACGGTTTCCTTCGACAGCCAGGCACAGACCATCACCTTCACGCCGACATCGGGGTATTCGGGGCCGGCGAGCTTCAGCTATGCCATTGCCGACGGTCAGGGCGGCACGGCATCAGCTGAAGTTTCGCTCGCAGTCAACAACCCGGCCGCAGGGCCGGAGCAGAACCTCTTTGCGGCAAACGCGACGCCCTCGGTCGTCTCGGTCGCCGACAACCAGCCGGTCAATCTCGGCATGAAATTCCAGGCCGATACGGCAGGCTGGATCACCGCCATCCGCTTCTACAAGGGCGCCGACAATACCGGCCCGCACAATGGCTATCTGTGGACGGCTTCGGGCACTCTGCTCGGCAGCGTCACCTTCAACAACGAGACGGCCAGCGGCTGGCAGACCGCGCAGCTCAGCCAGCAGATCGCGATATCAGCGGATACGACCTACGTCGTCTCCTATTCGACCAATGGCAACTATTCGGCGACAGGCAATTACTTCGGCAGCGACGTGACCAACGGCGACCTAAAGGCGCCATCAGGCAATAACGGCGTCTATGCCTACGGATCGGGCGGGCTGTTCCCGACGAGCAGTTACAACAGCACGAACTACTATGTGGACGTGGGGTTCAAACCGCAGCTCGCGGCCTAGAGCAATTCCAGCAAAAGTGCGCAGCGGTTTTGCGTCCGGAATTGCGTGAAAACAGTTGGAGCGCCGTGCGGCGCTCCAGAGGCCGCGGGGATGTAAGACCAAGCATCGTGTAAAGAGTGATATCGATGATGCGTGCAGATAACAGATTGCCGGTTACGGTTCTCGCCGGGTTTCTCGGCGCCGGCAAGACGACTGTCCTCAACCATGTCCTGAGTAATCGTGAGGGTCGCCGCGTTGCTGTCATCGTCAACGATATGAGCGAGGTCAACATCGATGCGGATCTCGTGCGCGAAGGGGGTGCAGACCTTTCGCGCACGGACGAGACGCTTGTGGAGCTTACCAATGGGTGCATCTGTTGCACGCTGCGCGACGATCTCCTGAGCGAGGTGCGGCGGCTGGCCAGTGCGGGCCGTTTCGACTACCTGCTGATCGAGGGCACCGGCATTGCCGAGCCGCTGCCGGTCGCAGCCACCTTCTCCTTCCGCGACGAGAGCGGGGCAGCCCTTTGCGACGTGGCAAGGCTCGACACGATGGTCTGCGTCGTCGATGCGGTCAATCTTCTCGCCGATTACCAGAGTGCCGAATTCCTTGCCGATCGCGGCGAACGGCGTGACGGGGATGATGAGCGCAAGCTCGTCGAACTGCTCGTCGAGCAGATCGAATTTTCCGACGTCGTCATCATCAACAAGGCAGGCGAGGTGTCCTGCGCCGAGCTTGCCGAGGTTCGCCGGGTCGTCGCGGCGCTCAATCCGGATGCCCGCGTCATCGAGGCGGTCTTCGGCCAGGTGCCGCTTTCCGCGATCATGGATACCGGGTTCTTCAGCGAGGCCAAGGCCGCCCGCCATCCGCTCTGGCACAAGGAGCTCTTCGGCTGGGGCGACCATGTGCCGGAGACCGAAGAATACGGGATAGCAAGTTTCGTCTATCGCAGCCGCCGGCCCTTCGATCCGGCGCGGCTCAGCGATTTCCTCGACAGGAAATGGCCGGGCCTCATCCGCGCAAAGGGTCATTTCTGGCTGGCGACAAGGCCCGATGAGATCGGCCTGCTGTCCATTGCCGGCACCCAATGCCGCATCGACAGCAGGGGGTTCTGGTGGGCCTCCGTGCCGAGGGCGCAATGGCCGCGTTATCCGCAGTTCCG
The DNA here is from genome assembly GCF_000281145.1 of Rhizobium sp. CF142. Classification (NCBI taxonomy): domain Bacteria; kingdom Pseudomonadati; phylum Pseudomonadota; class Alphaproteobacteria; order Hyphomicrobiales; family Rhizobiaceae; genus Rhizobium; species Rhizobium sp. CF142. The sequence goes on from NZ_AJWE01000066.1 coordinate 6,876, forward strand.
CCAGCTGATCGACCGGCACTGGGACGATGTCTGGGGCGACCGCCGCCAGGAGCTCGTCTTCATCGGTTCCGGCTTCGACAGGCACGCCATCTGCGCAGCACTCGACGATTGCCTGGCCGGGGAGGAGACGGGTTTCGATCCGGAGATCGCCATCGGCCTTCGCGATCCGTTTCCGGCCTGGCGGCACGATACGCACAGGTGAACAGGTTTTTGACATAACCAGAGGAGAGAACAATGAGCAGCGAACTTTATGCAGACGGTATCGGCGAAATCACCATCACAGGCACGATCGTGCGCATCGACCTGATGTCGCTGTCGGCCACTGACCGCGATGCCAACAACAATCCGAAGCCGGTCTTCCGCCAGCGCATCATCATGCCGGTCGACGCCTTCGCCAATGCGGTCGATCTCATGCAGAAGGCGCTGGGCGGCCTTGTCGAAGCGGGTGCGGTTCGCCGGATCGGCGACATGTCGGCTGCCGCGGCCGCC
>NZ_AJWE01000067.1:0-5403 GCF_000281145.1 Rhizobium sp. CF142
TAACGATCCCTGCACCAACGCCCGCTGTCGGTAACACCGAGCTCAACATTGCAAAACTTCCGGAAAACCCGTATATTCCGTAAAAAGGAGTTTTGACATGACCTCCACTGTCACGGCGGCCGCCGTCTCGAAGAATTTCGGCGCCTATCAGGACGCGGCTGTCCGCGATCCCGTCATCATCACCAAGAACGGTCGCCCGAGAACGGTGCTGATCGCCTACGAAGACTATATGCGTCTAACGAGGCGGGATAGGCGTGTTGAGCTGACGTCGTCGCTCAGCGACAACGACCTGGCAGCGATTGAGGCGTCTGAGATGGATGATGGCCTGGATCATCTCAACACCGAGTTGACCGGCAAGCATGCTGCCGATTGAGCCGAAGGTCGGCTGGGTCCTTCGCTACTCCTATCTCTGGCATTGGCAATATCTCGAAGGCCGCGAGGAGGGTGACAAGGATCGCCCGGCGCTTGTGCTGGCCATCTTCGCGCGTCTCGACGACGGCACACCGACGGTTCGCGTTTTGCCGATCACTCACACGCCACCCGGCAAGGCAGAAGACGCGATCGAGATTCCGCCGGCGACGAAGCGACGGCTTGGGCTCGACGACGATCGATCCTGGATTGTGCTGACCGAGAGCAACCGCTTTGTCTGGCCGGGTCCGGATATCCGACCGGTCGATGGCGAGATGGGATATGCCGGGCCTTTGCCGCCGGCGCTGTTTAACGAGGTGAAGCGTCGTTTTGTCGAACTGGCCCGGTCGCAGCGGCATCGGGCGACACCAAGAAGCGAGTAGCGGCATAATCTTTTCCCTGAACCGGCGTTATTCACGGCCGCGCGGGCCGTGGATTTACCAGTCGCCAAATGCGTGTCGGCGGGCTTCTACGGCGGAAACCTCCTAAAACTGGCTGTTCTGGAAGAGGATCAGCTCGGCTATGACGTTTTGGACGGATTTGACGCGGAGAACCGGGGGAAGGGAGCTGACGCGGCCATGATGCCCCGCTATCTCTCAAGCCAGTTTTCGAGGTTGAGGCCGCGGATGCGCTGGAACTCACGCATATTATCCGTCACCAGTGTGAGGTCTAGTGCACAGGCATGCGCGGCGATCAGCAGATCGTTGAGGCCGATGGTCTGCCCTGCAGCTTCCAACTCTGCGCGGATGTCGCCGTATTTGATATCGGCGGGAATATCCAGCGGCAGTATGGGAAGCGTTTCCAGTACGCTCTGGACCTTGGCCAACAGCTTGGCCGATCCTTTTTTGGTGCAGCCGTATCGCAACTCCGATGCGACGACGATGCTGGAGCAAATCTCCCTAGGACCTAAATCTTCGATGCGCCGTGCCACCGGCCCGAAAGGATTGCGTATGATGTCGCTGATGATGTTTGTATCAAGTAAATACCCGTTCAAAAAATATTCTCCGGCTTGGCAGGCATATCCTCAATATCGGGGAACTGGTCTTCTGGCCCAAGTGGAGCTTCATTCTTCCACGCGGCAATAAGTTCCACGATGTTGGAAGGCTTGGTTACGGGCTCGATGATGAGCTTGTTCCCTTCCCGGTGGATCAACACACGATCACCCGGCAACTCAAATTCCGCAGGAATGCGTACGGCCTGGCTGCGGTTGTTGCGGAAGAGCTTCACTTCTTTGGATCTTGATGATGGCAATGACACAGGCATTCGAAAGCCTCCTTTGTATATGCCAGAATGTATATGCCATGTTGTGCGAATTCAAGCCCGGCAACCCGTTCTTCAGCATGTCACAAGGTCAGGCGGTAGGTGTGATTGCTCTCAGGCTCGCTCTTCCAAACTCCGGGAACGGCCTCCTGCGAGAAAACCACTAAAGGTCGTATATCGCCCGAGCGATATTTCGCGGGTACAATCCCAGGCAGCCTTCGACGGCGGTATTGGACATGATCGCGGCGGAAATGCCTTTCACGGGATCGATGAACCAACTGTGCCCATAGACTCCGCCCCAGGTTACCGATCCTTTTGACATCGGAGACTCTGCCAGAATCGGATCCTGAATCACCGCGCCCAAAAAGGAGAACTCCTGTCCTGGTTCGGCTGGGCGCGGGATATTACCGATCTGGTTGAGAAGCGCTGCCCTCGCCGTGTCCGCCTTCAAGATGGGAGCCCCGCCCTGACGAATGGTTTCAAGAAAGGAGATCAGATCCGGCGCCGTCCCCACCATGCCAGCGCCACCGGATTGGAAAGCCTTTGGGTTGAAGAGCCGAAACGGCGCAAAGGTCAGCAAGTTGCCATCACTGTCCGGGACCAGATGCCGATCATTCATCCGGACGGCGGTCGGATTGCCGTCAGCATAAGGCGTAGCAAGTCGCTCCAGGTCACTGACCGAGAAACCGGTGTCGCTCATCCCAAGCGGTTCGAGCACGTGATGACGCACCACTTCATCCAGGCTGCAGCCTTCGATCCGCGCTATGACTGCCCCAAGGACGTCGATAGCGATCGAGTAAGACCAGAGCGTGCCCGGTGCGGCCAGGAGCGGAAAGGTCGATAATCGGCCGAAATTCTCTTGAAAATCGAGGTCTGTATCGGAAAGACCACTATTGAACATCCGCTCCGGTGGTGTGGTTTTGGGGTCCGCACCATAGCTGAGGCCCGCCGTATGAGTGAGCAGGTGATGGATGGTGATATCGGCTATTTTCCCATCTGGCTGCCGAGGCTGGAAATAAGGAAGGTGATCTCGCACGAGGTCGCCAAAAGCAAGCCTCCCCTTGTCGACAAGTGCTAAGGCGGCGGCAGCTACAAGCGGCTTACTCACGGACGCGAGACGAAATATGGTCCCGATTTCGACGGGTTTCCCCATTTCGCGATCGGCATAACCCGCGGCGCGGCTATATACGGTCTCTCCGTCCTCGACGACGATCACGACAGTGCCGACGATCTTGCCTGTCTCGATCGCCTTCTCGATAATCGTGTCGATCCGAGCCTTCATCGCAACAATCCTCCAATGGCCTGCAAAGCAGGCACAGGACTACATGTTTCGCTTATGTCCGCAAGGCAGCGCAGTGCCGGTAGGTGCTGTGTCGAACCATAAGTGATCGCGATACGGTCGCTCACATGATCAATCGAGCCGCCCGTCCGTTCTTACGTTCGGCGTTGCTGTAGTAGCTCGCCGCCTGCGTCACCGACTTGTGCAAGGATTGCTGCATGGCCTCCTGCAGCGGCACGCCGCGATTGGCCGCCTCGGTCAGATACCCGGATCGCAGCCCATGCGCCGAAAATACCTCCCGATCGAGACCAGCTTGGCTGCAACGCGTCTTCAGGATCAGATTGACCGACTGCGGCGTCAGAGCCCGGCGATCGATATTGCCCCATTGGTCGATACGTCGGAACACCGGTCCAGTGTCGATCTTCGCCGCCGCCAGCCACTGCTTCAAGGCGACGACCGGCCGGCCGATCAAAACGACATGCACTCGGTCGTCTGCTGTCGTCGTCTTCGTGCGGCCCAGACTGATGGTGAGGCAGGGCACGAGAGGGGAGACAGAGTTTCGGGGATCGGCATGCACCGGCTCTTCGTCGACGAGATCTTCGACGCGCAGGTCAGCAACTTCGGAGCGTCGGCGGCCGCCGGAGGCAAAGGCGGTGAGCAAGAGGGCGCGGTCGCGAAGATCGACCATGCGCTCGCCGGCACAGGTGGCCAGCAGCTTTGCCAACACATCGCCGGTGACCGCCCTTTTACTCTTGCGCCGCCTTGGCCGAGCGCTGGCCCGCACGGCGAGCCTGAGCGCAGATTTCAGGGAAGGGGCGGTAAACGATCCGCTCAGGCCGCGCCAGCGGGTGAGGATCGACCACGAAGTAAGTCGCCGGCGCACCGTATCCGGCGCATGCGGGCCGTCGGCCCGCAGCAGACCTTTGGCACGTAATGCCATCTCGATCTCGGCCGGCATACCGTGGCTCGGATCTTCGGCACGCTCGACCGGATCCCAGAGATGATGGGCGACGAATTTGAGCAGCAGGCTTTCCGGCGCCGGCCAGGGGAGGGGGCTGCCGGTGGCCAACTCGCACCAGGCCTCGAGATAGCCGAGGTCGGAGGCAAGCGCGCGGAGCGTGTTGGCACCCATGCCCTCCTTGGCGAGATGCTTGAGGGTGGCGACATCCTCGTCTGTCAGCAGTGTCGCCAGCTGATCGCGCCTAGCAAAGGGTAGGATGGCGTCGAGCGCATCGAGTTCCTCGGCGCGGAGCAGCACTGGATCAGTGGGGGAGGGCTGGACGACAGCTTTGTTTGTCATTGAGTAGCCGATGCGGGATGGCACTTTACGTCTGTCCGCCCGAAATCATTCCCCTTGAATAGCAAGGGCGCCTTGGCAATCGCGGCAACGGCGTACGAATAGCAGTCGCCCATATTAAGGCTGGCCGGATGGCGACCTTTGCCAAACAGTTCGAAGGCCTTCTCGGCAGCATAGTAATGCCGCTCGCCAAAGGCCACAGCGGTCACATTTGGCAACGCCACGAGCTGTGAAATGATGGTTGCAGCGTTAGGAAAGCTCTTGCCGGTGAGCACCATTCTTGCCTCGAGTAAGGTCGGCCAACCAATGACGACCTCCTCACGGGTGACGAGCGCATGAAACCGTTCAGCTTCGGGCTCTCCCAGTGACGTGGCCACAATCACCGACGTATCGACGGCAATCATTTCGGCAAGCCGTTTTCGTCGTAAAGATCGTCATGGGCGGAGGTGGTGCCGGGTGGAACAGACCGGCGGCCCTCAGCCATCAGCTCCCAAAGCGTGTCGGCTGGCGTCTGTGTCGGCTTTTGCCGCAGTTCTTGGTCGTAGTGCTCGAGCGCAATTTCGACGAGCTTGTTGATTGGTTGGCCGGTGCGTCTGGCCAGCGCGTGTGCCAGATCGCGTGCCTTGCTGCTGCGGATGGAAAGCTGCGGTTCGGACATTTGGAGCACTCCTGGCGCGGATATCATGCCGCAAAGATAGTGCTTTGAGCCGAAGATAGCAAGGAAGCGCCATCAGATGGCTCACTATCGATACCTTATACTTATCGATGGTTAGACATCGTTTCGGCAAAAGCAGCATGTAATGAACGCCATTCGAAGGAGCTTCAAGCGCGCTGATATCGCGTGCTCAATCCGATGGTTTCTATCAGCCACTCTTCTTCAATGGAGAGGCGCCCACAGGGCCGGCCGACTTCAGCGGAATTGACGCATATGCCGTTACCGGAGAACTCCTCGCAATTGACCGTCTCTTGCAACAAACAAATGTCGAATACCTCGACAGCAATGCAGGGCCGCGAGATCCTGTAAACGTCCTCCACTCACAATCAATGCTGAGCATCTTGATGTATGCAAGCGAGCAGCCAGAAACTGGTTGGTCGGCTATCGGCGTAAGCCTCTGGAATTCTCTGTTGAACAGAGAGCTAGTGGATTGATCGAGACAAA
>NZ_AJWE01000068.1:0-4152 GCF_000281145.1 Rhizobium sp. CF142
CCGAGCTTGCTGCCGCCGATGCCGCCAAGGATTTCGGCATCGCCGCTGTCGAGTACAAAGTGCCGAGCGAATGGAAACTGGAGGCGCAGACTGAGCTCCTGGAAAGCCTTGCGGCACAGGGCACCAATGGCTTTGGCGTGTTTCCGGGTGACGCAGTCGGCGTCAACGCCATAGTGTCGGAAATGAAGAGCAACGGCATTCCCTCGGTGGCACTGGGCGGCTGCGCGCAGGATCCGACCGATGTCGGCCTTTGCCTGGCGACCGATGTTTCGCAGTCGGCCTATCTCGGCACCAAGGCGCTGATCGAGGCCATGGGTGGAAAGGGCACGATCGTTCATCTGGCAGGCCTGCTCGTCGACCCGAACACGACGCTGCGCGTCAAGGCGGTCGAAAAGGCCGTCGGCGAGACGAATGGCGCCGTCACGCTTCTGCAGACGGTCGGCGACACCGACAGCCAGGAACAGGGCGACCAGAAGATCAATGCCCTGCTTGCCGCGCAAAAGGACAAGATCAACGGCCTGATCGCCACCGGCTATATTTCCTCGGTGGTGGCTGCGACCGCGCTCAAGAACCTTGGCGACAAGAAGATCAAGCTTGTCGGCATCGACGATGACAAGATCATCCTTGACGGCATCCGCGACGGTTTCGTTGCCGGCACCATGGCGCAGAACCCCTATGGCCAGGCCTATATCGGCGCCTATGTGCTCGACCAGATGACAGCAGGCTGCAGCGTGAAGGCGGACGCCCCTTGGATCGCCACACCTCAGACGGCGCATTTCGTCGATTCCGGCACGCTGCTGATCTCGGAAAAGAACGTCGACAGCTACAAGGACGATCTGAAGGCGCTGACGAAGAAACTGCAGGGGAGTTTCAAGGACACCTACCTCTCCTGCAAATAACGAGAACGGCGCGGGGTCGAATCTGCCCTGCGCCCGATCATTCCTGTTCCACGAGACCGGTCATCCCAGCGAATGGCACCCATTGACAATGATAGCCCCGTCCCAGATGCAGGCAGACACAGCCTGCTGGGATTGCTGACCAGGGGGCCGGCGCAGCTCGGCCTGCTGATCATCCTCCTGATCCTGTGGGCCGTCTTCACCAGTCTGGCGCCGGGCTTCCTGTCGCGCTTCAACCTGAATTCCATGGGCCGGTCGGTCGCGATCGATGTCGTCGTCGGTTTCGCGCAGATGGTAGTGCTGGCGACCGGCGGCATGAACCTTTCCGTTGGCGCGATCGGCGTCTGCTCCGTCATGGCTGCGGGTTATCTGATGCAGACGGCAGGCCTGCCCATTCCGGTTGCGATCATCCTGACGCTCGCATTCGGCGGCCTTCTCGGCGCGCTGAATGGGATTGCGATCGTCAAGACCGGCGTTAACAGCTTCATCGTCACGCTCGCCAGCGCCAGCCTGTTTTCCGGCGGCATGCTGATCTTCACCAAGGGCGTGCCGCTGAACGGGTTGCCGGCGAGTTTCGGCGCCTTCGGCCGCAGCGGCATCGGCCCGGTGCCGTCGCTCGCGGTCGTAGCACTTTTCATCGGCGCCCTGCTCTACATCCTCTTCAAGCATACTGTGCTCGGCCGGCAGATCCTGGCCGTTGGTGCCAATGCGCGCACGACGGAAATGTCGGGCGTCCCCGTCGGACGGATTACCGTCTTCGTACATGTGCTCTCGGGAATGCTGGCCGCAGCAGCAGCCTTGATGCTGACGTCACGACTGTCAGCGGCCATGCCCGGCGTTGCCGGCGACGATTGGCTGCTGCCCTCTTTCCTTGCCCCCGTCATCGGCGGCACGGCGCTTGCCGGCGGAATGGTGTCGGTCATCGGTACGATCCTCGGTGCGATGCTGGTCGCAACCATCCGCAGCGGCCTGCTGGTATTGCAGGTCGGGAATTTCTGGCTGCAGCTCTTCCTCGGCATCTTCCTGCTCTCGGCGATCCTGTTCGAACGCTACCGGACGAAGCTCGCCATCCGCGAACAGACGAGGCGCGCATGAAGACGCTGATTTCCCTTGCCGCAAGGACACAATGGTCCGGCATCCTGGTCGGCGTCATCGCCGGCGGCATCGCGCTCGCCTTCGCCTCCCCCGCCTTCATGACGGAATTCAATTGGTTCGTCATGCTGCGCAGCATTTGCGTATCGCTGCTCGTCGCCTTCAGCCAGATGGTCATGCTGGGCGTCGGCCAGATGAACCTTTCCGTCGGGGCGCTCGGCGGGCTCGTCGCTGTCGTGACCGGCGGGCTTATGGATGTCTGGGGATTGCCGGCCATCGTCGCGATCATTATCGGCATCGCCTTCGGCGGCCTTGCCGGTTTTATCAATGGCTGGCTGACGGTGCGCACCGGCATCAACGGCTTCATCGTCACACTCGCGACCGGATCGGCCTTTGCCGGCATCAATCTCGGCATCACCAAGGCCATTCCCTTCTACAATTTGTCGCCGGCCTTCGTCGCCTTCGGCAATGGACGTTTGGGTCCCTTCCCGCTGCTGCTCATCGTGCCCCTGGTGGTGACAGTGCTGCTCGTCATTTTCTTTGCCCGCACGGTCGAGGGACGCTACATGCTGGCGGTCGGCGGCAACAGCCATGCAGCGGAACTGTCGGGCATTTCCGTTGCCCGCGCCACCATCATGGCGCATGTGCTTTCCGGCCTGCTGGCGGCAACTGCCGGCGTGCTCGCCGTCGCCCAGCTCGGTTCGGCACAGCCGACGATCGGCGCGGACTGGGTGGTCATTTCCTTTGCGGCACCAATCATCGGCGGTGCAAGCTTGGCCGGCGGCTCGATCTCCATCCTCGGCACCCTCATCGCCGTGTTGCTGGTCGGGCTGATCCAGAATGCCATGGTGCTGCTGGCGGTCGATCCCTACTGGGTCACCTTCCTGCTCGGCGCGCTGATCCTCACCGCCGTCTGGATCAACCGCTATCGCGCAGTCCGGGTCGGGGAGGATTGAGATGGCACTCGTTCTCGACCGGATCGGCAAATCCTTCCCGGGTGTCCGGGCGCTCAACAATGCGTCTCTGACCCTCAATGGCGGCGAGATCCATGCGCTGATGGGCGAAAACGGCGCCGGCAAATCAACGCTGATCAAGATCATCACCGGCGTCCATCGGCCAGACAGCGGGACAGTGATGCTGGACGGCGCGCCTCTATCCCTCTCCTCGCCCCGCGATGCAATCGCCCTCGGAATTTCGGCGGTGCATCAGGAGCGTAACCTGATCCCTCGCTTCTCGGTGGCCGAAAACATTCTCCTGGAAGGGTTGCCGGTTCGAAACGGCCTCGTCGATTTTCGCCGTGCCAACGAACAGGCGCACGAACACCTTCGCAAGGTCGGCCTCGGTGTCGATCCGGCAATCGAAGTGCGTCGCCTCAGCGTCGCCCAGATGCAGATGGTGGAGATTGCCAAGGCGCTCAGCCACCAGGCCAAGGTTCTGCTGCTCGACGAGCCGACGGCATCGATCACCGATGCCGAGACCGAAATCCTCTTCAGGCTCCTGCGACAACTGCGTGATCAGGGAACGGCGATCCTCTTTGTCAGCCACAAGCTCGAAGAGGTCTTGAGCCTTTGCGACCGGGTTACGGTTCTGCGCGACGGCGAAACAACGCTGCGTGGCGCTCCGATGGCCGGCATGACACGGCAGACGCTGATCGAGGCGATGATTGGCCGCGCGGAGCGGCCGGTGATCGCCCGCTCCGGCAAGCCGCAGAAGGGCGCGCCGAAGATCGAGCTTCGCGATATCGCGACAGCTGCCGGCCACGGCAATATCTCCTTTTCGCTTCGCCGCGGTGAAATCCTCGGCCTCTACGGCCTCGTCGGCGCCGGCCGCACTGAGCTCGCCCGCGCTATCATCGGCAAGGACAAGCTTACGTCAGGCACGGTTCTGATCGACGGCAAACCGGTGCGCATCGGCTCGGTGGAGAAGGCGATAAAGCGCTTCCGCATGGGCTATGTCAGCGAAGACAGGAAACACGAGGGCGTCATCCTCGCCCATCCGATCCGTTCGAATATTGCGATGACCGTCTGGGGCAAGATCGCCTCGACCTTCGGGCTGATCGGCGCCCGCCAGGAGCGCAGGACCGCCGCACCACTTGCCCGGCAGCTGGAAATCCGCACGCCCAATCTCGAACAGCTCGTCGGCAATCTTTCGGGCGGCAATCAGC
>NZ_AJWE01000069.1:0-2704 GCF_000281145.1 Rhizobium sp. CF142
CCTCTGAAGGACGTGCACAACGCCCTGCAGGCTGTTGCCGAGGAAGATGTTTCGCTGAAGATCCCGCATACCGGGATGAACAACGAAGTCGGTATGATGGCGAAGGCGACGCAGTCGCTGCAGGAGAAGATCAGGGAACGTCACGCGATGTCCGATCGCGAGGCTGCCCAGCAGCTGGCTCTCGAAAGCGAGCGCGAAAGCAACCTGCGCCATCAGCAGGATGAAGCCTCCATGCAGGCCCGCGTCGTCAGCACCATCGGCCAGGCGCTGGAGCAGATCGCTCACGGCGACCTGACGGTGCGTTGCGCCGACATCGGCCAGAAATACGCGGCACTGCGCGATAACTTCAACGATGCGCTTTCGCATCTCGAGGCCGCCATGGCCCAGGTCAGCGCCAAGGGCGGTGATATCGGTGTCGCCAAGGAAGAGATCCGCCGCGCCTCCAACGAGCTTTCACAGCGCACCGAGCGTCAGGCCGCAAGCCTGGAGGAAACCTCGGCTGCTCTCGACGAGCTGACCGTCGCCGTTCGCCAGACGGCCGATGGTGCCCATGAGGCCAGCAAGCGGGTTCACTCGGTCTCGACCGAAGCAACCCACAGCGATGCGATCGTCACCCAGGCCATCGAAGCCATGAGCGGCATCGAGAAGTCTTCGTCTGAGATCACCAAGATCATCGGTGTCATCGACGAGATCGCCTTCCAGACGAACCTGCTGGCGCTCAACGCCGGTGTCGAGGCAGCCCGTGCCGGCGAAAGCGGCAAGGGCTTTGCCGTCGTCGCCCAGGAAGTGCGCGAACTGGCCCAGCGCTCGGCTGCTGCCGCCAAGGAGATCAAGGATCAGATCGCCCGTTCGTCCAGCCAGGTCGACCATGGTGTCCGCCTCGTCGGCGAGGCAGGCGAAGCGCTGAAGCGCATCTCCGACCAGATCAAGGCCGCCAATGAGATCGTCGCCAAGATCGCCCACAGCGCTTCCGAACAGGATACGACGCTGCGTTCGATCTCGTCCTCGATGAACCAGCTCGACGCTGCCACCCAGCAGAACGCCGCCATGGCCGAAGAGACCACGGCATCGGCCGAAACGCTGGCTGCCGACACCGATGAACTGCTCGGCCTCATCAGAGGCTTCCGCGTCGGCAACGCTGCCGCAGCTCCCGCCATGCATCAGGGTCGCCGCGCCGCATAAGCGGGGCGACTAAAAGCAATTTCATCACCAAAATATTAGCGGCCGCCGGCATTCCCGGCGGCCGTGCTGTTAGAGCAATTCCAGCAAAAGTGCGCGGCGGTTTTGCGTACGGAATGCGTGAAAACAAGAGACAGGACGTTTCTCTGTCTGGCAGAAGGACGGAGACACTCTAGGTGTTAGGGCCGATGCGCTCGATGAGTTGATCGATCTCACGATCGGAAAAGACTTCGATGCCTGCCTGTTTCAACGCCGCCGCAGTAACGCCGTTGCCGGCCAGCCGGCTGCCCGAGAAGGAGCCGTCATAGATAAAGCCGGAACCGCAGGACGGACTGCCGTCGATCAGCAGCGCATAGCCGCAACCGCTATCAGTCGCAAGCCGCACGGCATTTTCTGCCGCCCGCAGGAATTCATCGGTCACGTCGCCACCGGTCAACTCCACGACGCGGGCAGTTCCTGCCAGGACGTCCTCGCCATCAGCCGCATCGCCGATTTCGGCAGGCGACCGCGGCACCGGCATGCCGGCCGACATTTCCGGACAGATCGTCACGATCAGGCCCTTCTGCATCCAGCGCTCGATTGCCGGATGGATGAGCGGCTTCGCGCGTCCGTCATATCTGACGGCGTGGCCCATGAGACAGGCACTGACGAGGATCTTGGATGCCATGGGATGAGCTTTAGTGGAGATTCATGCCGACGTCACCGCCTGACATCAGGTGCGACCCCGGCAACGCAATTCCGAAACCAGCGCTGCGCCGGATGTGCATCGTTGCGCCGATGCCAGGACATGACGAAGGGGATAGGCTCCAGCATGAGCGGCGGCTCCAGCAGGGCAAGTTCGTCCGCATGGCCGGAGGCTGCCACGACACCGGCCATCAAGGTGGCGATCATGTCAGAACGGGCAATCAAGAGCGGCGCGGCATACATATTGGGAAGTGTGAGCGCGAGCCGCCGCTGAAGCCCTGTCTTTGCTAGCGCTGCGTCGACATGGCCGAAACGCTCGTTTTCCGGCGAGACGAGCAGGTGCGGGAGAGCCAGAAAGGCGTCGAGGTCAAGCGTGCGTCGCGCAGCCGGATGATCCTTCCTGACGATGCAGACGAAACACTCTTCGAACAGAGGCTGAGTCAGAATGCGCCCCGTTTTCGCTGCCGGCACCCCGACCGTCACATCGACCTCTCCGGCATCCAGGAGATCGATGGAGTCGTCGCGGGCGCTGAAATTCCGGACCTGCAATGTCGCATCCGGAGCCGCTTTGGCAAGATGCGCAACGAGTTGCGGCAGGAGCGCGAAAGTCGGATGGTCGGAGAGACCGATCGTGAAGGTGGCGGACGAGGTCGCGGGGTCGAAAGCCTGGGTGAAATCGAGTGTGCGCTGGATATCGGCAAGAGCACGCGATAATGGCTCGGCGAGGTCAAGCGCTCTTGGTGTCGGCTGCAGGCCCTGCGGTCCCCGCACCAAAAGCTCATCCTTGAGAAGGCTGCGCAACCGCGCCAGGGCAGCGCTCATGGCGGGTTGCGTGCGGCCG
>NZ_AJWE01000070.1:0-5173 GCF_000281145.1 Rhizobium sp. CF142
CGGCGGCGGCCGCATCTGCCAGGGCCGCAGAGGCTTTCAGCGCGGCGGTGAACTCACCGACCCGCTCCAGGATATAGGGATCGTCTGTAGCCCGCTCGACGCCCGAGGTGACCCATGGGCGCGTCGTCGTGCGCACGTATTCGACGGCAGCCTCAAGCGCGCCTTCGGCGCTGCCGAGATAGAAGTTGACGAAGACAAGCTGGATGAGCGGCGTATTGAAGGTGGAAAGCACCGGCGGAGCGGCATCGGGAGCAGCCGGTGCGCCGACGAAGTCTTCCTCATAAACAGGGAAATCGTGGAATTCGACACTGCCGCTGTCGGAGAGCCGCTGACCGAAATTGTCCCAGTCATCATTGGCCTGATAGCCGGGCCGGTTGGTCGGCACGGCGAAACCGACAATCTTGTCGTCGAGCGTGGCGTTGGCATTGATATAATCAGATACATGGGCGGCGGTGGAAAACGACTTGCGCCCGTTCAGCACATAACCGTTGCCACGACGAGTGAGCACAAGACCCGGATCGCGCGGATTGACGGCAGCACCCCAGTAGAGGTTTTTCGCAACGGTTTCGGTACCCAGCGCATGAGCACGGGCTTCCTCGAGCGCCCAGTAAATGTACTGGCTGTTGACAAAGTGATAGCCGAGCAGCTGGCCGATCGAGCTTTCGCCGCGCGCGAGGATACGTACCAGCCGCAAGCCATCCACCCAATCAAGGCCGCCGCCGCCGATCTTTTGATCATGCAGGGCATTCAGCAGGCCGGCATTCTTCAGCTTGACGATCTCGGCAAGCGGCGGACGACCGTCGCGGTCGAGTTCGGCGGCGCGTCTGGAGAGATCGGTCGAGATATCCTCGGCGCGGGCAAAGAGGTCCTCTCGCGTCGTGCTGCGATTGGTCGCGAAGACGACATTGGACTGGCTCATGGGTCGAAACTCCGATTTCCTGAAAAAATGGGCCGGCGGGGGCCGCACAACCCCCGCCGGAAGATCGAGGCAGGCAGCTTAGAAAAGCTTGTCCGGGATCCAGCTAGCGGTTGCCGCGTCGCTTGTACTGAAGGCCGGGATTTTCTGCGCCAAGTCCTCGATCGTCTTGACGCCGGCGGCGCGCAGGCTTTCCTGCGTGAGCAGCGTCGGCTTGACTGTGATCTGATGGGGGACATCCTGTCCGGCGATCTGCAGAGCCGCGGCGCGGACGGAGACGGCACCGACGACAGCCGGGTTGGTGGCGACGGTCGCAACCCACGGGCTGCCCTCTTCGACGATCTCCTGAATGTCGGCGGTGGAGACGTCGGCCGAATAGATTTTCAGCTTGCTCGATATACCGAGGTCATTGGCGGCAAGCTTTACGCCACGGGCAAACTCGTCATAAGGCGCAAAGACAACGCTTATATCGGGATTGGCGGTCAGCGCGGCCTTGGCCTGATCGGCCGTCGAGGTCGCGGTCGTGTCGCTGACGTTACCGAAGCGGGCTTTTTCAACGACACCGGAATTCTCCGACTTGAACTTATCCCAGACCTCGTTGCGGCGGTCGAGCGGCGCGAAACCGGCGACATAGACATAGCCGGCCTTGAAGCTCTTGCCGTTATCCTTGACGACCTGTTCGAGCCCGAGCTGAGCGAGCTCATGGTCGCTCTGTTCCACCTGCGGTATCTTGGGATTGTTGAGGTTGACGTCGAAGGCGACGACCTTGATGCCCTTGTCCAGCGCCTGCTGGACGACATCGCCGAGCGATTCCGGCAGGCCGTGATCGACGACGATGCCGGCCACGCCAAGATTGATCGCTTGCAGGATCTGCTCACGCTGCTCGGCTGCATCCTGCCGGCCGGGGAACACACGCAGGTCGATATCGAGTGCCTTGGCCTGGGCTTCCGCACCGGCCTGATAGGCCTGGAAGAAGTCACCCGCCGAGATGTAGCTGATCAGCGCCACCTTGACGCCGCCCTTGTCGAAGGGGGCCGGAGCGCCGTTGAGACCAGCGGCAAAGGAAGTCTGATAGAGAGTAAAAGAAATTGCGGCTGCAGAGAGCGCCAGCCGTGCGAGGGATTTCATCGTCGCGATCCTCTAGTCAATCGGGAGCGTCGTCTGACAGGTTGGCAGCTCCCTGCGACGCATGAAATTATTAGATATAAACTCTATGTTTTTAGTAGATTTAATGATCCGATTTTTGCCGGTTCAGGAGATTCTTTGTTCCCATCACCATGCGACCACAGGAAAGGCTTGCCTCGAAGTTCAGGCGTTCATCGGGCCAATATTGCAGCTTAAAAGCAGACCCGGATATGCCCGATGCCGCTCCTTCACGTTGACAATATTACCCGCAGTTTCGGGTCCACTCGTGCCCTTTCCGGCGCCCATTTCTCTATCGAACGAGGCGAGATCGTCGCGCTGATGGGCGCAAACGGCGCCGGCAAATCGACGCTAGTGAAAATAGTCTCGGGCGTACTTGCTGCAGACGCGGGCACAATCAGCCTGAATGGCCGGTCTTTCTCACCCAAGACGCCGGCCGAGGCGGCAAAGGCCGGTGTCGTCACCGTGCACCAATCGACGGATCTTGTTGGATCGGCGGGACTGACCGTTGCCGACGCCCTGCTGCTGCATCGCTTCGCGGAGGGCAGCACACCTTTTCTTCTCTCCCGGGCAAGCGTCCGGCGCGAAGCGCGTGCCATGCTCGATGCTGCCGGCTTCTCGTTGCCGCTCGACCGGGATTTCGGCGATTTGACCGCGGCCGACCGACAGCTGGTTGCTATCGCCCGGGCGCTTGCCAACAAAGCCGAGCTGCTGATCCTCGACGAACCGACCGCAAGCCTTTCGGCAGACGAGAGCCGGCGCCTGTTTGACATCCTGCTCAGCCTGCGGGCGCAAGGCCTTGCCATCCTCTATATCTCGCACCGGACTGCCGATCTCGAGGCGATCGCAGATCGAGCGCTCGTCATGCGCGGCGGCCGCATCGTCGGCAGCTTTAACCGGCCGATCGACTTTTCCAGCGCCATTGAAACGATGATCGGCCGCAGGCTTGAAGCAGCACGGCCGGATGCCCGCCCAGCGACGGGCTCAGCTGTTTTCGAAATGCACGGCATCCGCCTCCTGCCGTCAAGCAAGCCCTTCGACTTGACACTGCACGAAGGCGAGGTCGTCGCCATTACCGGCGTGCTTGGCGCCGGCAAAAGCCGCCTGCTGTCGGCGATCTTCGGCGTTCGAGACCTAGCTGATGGCACGATGCAGCTCGACGGCAAGCCTTACCGGCCGAAATCGCCGGGCGAGGCGATTGCCGCCGGCGTCGCCATGGCGGCAGAAGATCGCCATCGCTCCTCGCTGATGCCGGCCGCGTGGCCCGGCAATTCGCTCGCGGCTACCATTAGCCTGCCGCATCTTGCCAAATGGTATCCGAGCGGCTTGCTTTTCGGCGGCCGCGAGCGACGCGAGGCAGAGCAGGCCATTTCCCGGCTCGGCATCAAAGCCGCCGGTCCGCTCGCTTCGATCTGGTCACTGTCGGGCGGCAACCAGCAGAAGACGGTCATCGCCCGCTGGGAGGCGGAGCCAAGCCGGCTGCTGCTGCTCGATGAACCGTTCCAGGGCGTCGATGTCGGCGCCCGCCATGACATCATCCAGGCGATCCGGGCGCGCACCGACCGGGCGACGCTGATCGCCACATCCGATCCCGAAGAGGCCTATGAGGTCGCCGACCGCATCCTGACGATCGACCACCACAGCTTGCTGCCTGATCTCGCCGACATCGCCTCTTCTTCAGCTCCACAGGAAATTTCCGCATGACGACCATCGACGAAGAGGCCCTGCCAAAGACCAGCACAGCCCCGCAGAGCCGCAGCCAGGATAGCCGCACCCTGGCACTCGGCAGCTTTCTGCGCGCCGGCGCGGTGTTCATCCTGCTCGGGCTGATGGTGATCGGTTTCACCATCGCCCAACCCGCCTTCATCAACATCGGTAACCTGATGAGCATCCTGCAGGCCGTGTCGGTTGTCGCGATCCTCGGTGCCGGCGTGACAGTGACACTTGCCGTTGGCGGCTTTGATCTGTCGATCGGTGCAGTAGCCGCCTCAAGCGTCATGGCTGCGAGCTATGCGATGATCGTCTGGCATCTCGATGTTTTCGCCACCGTGCCGCTGGTGCTTGCTTTCGGTGCGGCAGTCGGGTTCATCAACGCGTTGCTGATCGTGCGCTTGCGTGTGCCGGATCTGCTGGCCACACTCGCCATGATGTTCCTGCTGTCGGGCCTGCAGCTCATCCCTACCGCCGGGCGGTCGATCTCGGCGGGCCTTGTCCTGCCTGACGGTTCCAAGGCGACCGGCGCCTATGATCCGGCCTTCCTGCTGATCGGCCGTTACAGCTTGCTAGGCACGCTACCGATTTCCGTCGTGCTGATGGCCGTTGTCGCCATCGTCCTTTTCGTGCTGACCGAACGTACCCGCATCGGCCGGTTGCTTTTTGCGACCGGCGGCAATGAGGTGGCGACGCGGCTTGCCGGCGCCTCCACGACACGGCTGAAGACTCTTGCCTATGTCATCTCGGGGACCCTGGCAGCCCTTGGCGGCATCGTGATCGCCGCCCGTGTCGGGCGCGGCGATGTCTCCTCCGGCGGCTCGCTGCTGATGGACTCGGTCGCAGCCGCGCTGATCGGCTTTGCCGTTCTAAACCTGCGTCGCCCCAACGTGCTCGGCACCATAGCCGGCGCTGTCTTCGTCGGCGTACTGCTCAACGGCCTGACGATGCTGAACGCGCCCTATTACGCGCAGGATTTCGTCAAGGGCGCTGTGCTCGTTGGAGCACTTGCCCTGACCTATGGGCTCGGCCGCAACAGCGATCGCTGAAGCTAGGATATGCCTTTAGAAAATTTCCTGCGGCCTCGTTCTTTTGGAATAACTTACCTCTTATGATCTTAAAATCTATATAATTTACAGACTATCAAATTGAGAGGGTATCGTTATGAATGAAGGACTTGGAGGCGGCTTCGGACGCCGCGAAATCTTGAAGCTAGCGGCTGTAGCCGGTGCGACCTTTGCCGGCGCCAGCATGCTGACCGCACCCGCCGCAAGGGCCGAAGACGAAGGGCTTTCCCTAAAGGGCAAGCGGATTGCCATCAGCGCTACCGGCACCGACCATTATTTCGACCTTCAGGTCTATAATGCGCAGATCGAAGAGGTGAAACGGCTCGGCGGCGAGCCT
>NZ_AJWE01000071.1:0-1056 GCF_000281145.1 Rhizobium sp. CF142
GCCCGTGGGAGAGCGTGGGTCTCCGTCTGCCGTTCCATCGAACCCGAACAGTCGCCAGGGCCGCTTGCGAAAGCAAAGCCCGCTTAGGCAAGGATGGGATCAGATGGAGACGATCGTTGGCATCGATGTTTCGAAGAACCGGCTCGACGTGGCAGTCATACCGCAGGGCGAGGCCTTTGCTGTCGGCAATGACGATGCCGGCATTGACGAACTGATCGGCCGGCTGAAGGCGATCGGCGCCGATGCGATCGCACTTGAGGCGACGGGCGGCTTCGAGACACTGGCTGTAGCCGGGCTGTCATCAGCGGGGTTGACGGTCCTCGTCGTCAATCCGGCGCAAGTGCGCTCCTATGCCAATGCCATCGGCCGCAGGGCCAAGACCGATCCGATCGATGCCGCCGTCATCGCCGCCTTCGTGCTGGCGACGAAGCCGGAGATCCGGCCGTTGCGCGATGCTCAGACGCAGGCTCTTTCCGAACTCGTGGCCCGCAGGCGCCAGATCGTGCAGATGATCGTGGCTGAAGAGAACCGGTTGCGCATGGTGCTGGCAAAGCAGGCGCAGAAAAGCATCAAGCGATTATTGACCGCCTTGCGGCGCGAACTCGAAAGCCTCGATGCCGATCTCGACGACCATATCCGCAAGTCGCCGATATGGCGGGTACGCGAAACACTGCTCGTCTCCGTGCCGGGCGTCGGGCCGACAACGGCCCGCACACTCCTGGCCGAGCTGCCCGAACTCGGCAGTCTCGACCGGCGCCAGATCGCTTCGCTGGCAGGCCTTGCACCCTGGACGCGGCAATCGGGAACATGGAAGGGCAAGAGCTTCATTGGTGGCGGCAGGGGCAAGGTGCGGGCCGTGCTGTTCATGGCCGCCCTCGTCGCCAGCCGGCATAACCCAAGCCTCAAGGCCTTCCGCGACCGTCTTGTGGCCGCCGGCAAACCCAAAATCGTCGCCATCGTCGCAACCATGCGAAAACTGCTCACCATCCTCAACGCCATCATTCGAGACAGCAAACCATGGCAAAACGCTTGACTGAAAAGACAGTCGCTCTCCCC
>NZ_AJWE01000072.1:0-1703 GCF_000281145.1 Rhizobium sp. CF142
ACAGCTACCGCAACCTCGATTATTCGAAGATCGTCTATGCAGCAGCCCAGGGAGAATGAGAGTGGTTTTGAGCGTGCAGCGGGGGCGTCTTCGCCCCTGCTGCAGATCGAGGATGTTGCCGTTCGCTTTGGCGGCAACCGCGACGTTCTGGCCCGCACGTCCCTGTCGGTTTCGCCGGGCGAATTCATCGTTCTTCTGGGGCCGTCTGGCTGCGGCAAGTCGACACTGTTGAACGTTACGGCCGGCACCTTGCGTCCGCGCCAGGGCACGATCAGTTTTTCCGGCAAGCCGGTCACCTCGATCAACCGCAATGTCGGCTACGTCACCCAGGAAGACACGATGCTGCCGTGGCTGACGCTTGCGGCCAATGTTGGCCTGCCGCTTCGCATGCGGCGCGTTCCGCGCGCGCAAGTGCGCGAGAAGGTCATGGCGCTCTTGAAGAACTTCGGCCTCGACCATGCCGCCAATCTCCATCCGGCGCAGCTGTCGGGCGGCATGAAGAAGCGCGGCCTCCTGGCCCGTGCCCTGATTTACGAGCCGAAGCTTTTGTTGATGGACGAGCCTTTCGCCGCACTCGACGCCCAGATGCGCTCGCAGCTGCAGGCCGAACTGCGCCGCGTGGTCCGCACCACCGGCATCGCCGTCCTGTTCGTCACCCATGACATAGAAGAGGCCGCCCTCCTGGCCGACAGGGTCGTCGTCATCGGCGGATCACCCGGCCACATCATCGACGATATCGCCATTCCGCTCGGCCCCGACCGCGATCCGGAGGTTCTGCGGTTTGACGATATATTCCGTGACGTCGGCAAGATCCTTCAGGCTTCGCTGGCACGCGCCAAAGGAGAACAACGGGCATGAGCGCTTCCCATCATTCGATGACAGGCGATGACATTGCCGCAATTGCGGCCGACCCCCAGACCAGCCGCCTCTCGTCGCGCAAGCTGCGCCTGATCGTCGGACGGATCGTCTTCATCATTGCCGTCCTACTATTCTGGCATTTTGCCTCCGGCAATCTGGTCAAGACGTTCTATCTGCCCAAGCCGGCCGCCGTGCTCGGCGAGCTGGCCGGCTGGGTCGCCGACGGAAGCCTCTGGTCGAATATCGCAGCAACGCTGCTGCCGGCCATGCAGGGCTTCATCATCGCCAGCGTCCTGGCGATCGTCCTTGGCTATACCCTGGCCATGGCCCGGTTTTCCGCTGACGTGCTCGAACCGTTCATCGCCGCCCTTTACGGCATTCCGATCATCGCGCTCGTCCCGCTCTTGATCCTGTGGCTCGGCATCGGCGACGAACTGTCAATCGGCATTGCCGCGCTCGCTGCCTTCTTCCTGATGTTCTATAACGTCTACTTCGGTCTGCGCGAAGTCAGCCAGACGCTGATCGATCAGGTGCTGATTGCCGGCGGCTCGAAGTGGGACATCGCCTTGCGCGTCCGTCTGCCATCGGCCCTCATCTGGGTCGTGGCCGGCACCAAACTCGCCCTGCCCCACTCCGTCGTCGGTGTCGTCGTCGCCGAATTCCTGACAGGAAACAAAGGCGTCGGCTTCATGCTCTCCTCAAACGCAAACCACTTCAACGCAGCAGGAACCTTTGCCGCTGTCGCCGTCCTCGCCACGATCTCCTTCCTCCTCGATCGCGTCATCTTCTATCTCACAAAACGCGCCCTCATGTGGAAAGAAGCCGGTAAACACGACTAAATGGGC
>NZ_AJWE01000073.1:0-1553 GCF_000281145.1 Rhizobium sp. CF142
CGGATGAGGGGGCCACACGCGCAAACGTATCTTCCCTCACCCCTCTGACAGCAACGGAAACACGCCCTTCCTGCCAATTTTGCCTTACTTACCCTTCTTGCGCAGCGCCTCGATGAGCACATGCGCTGCCGGACCTGACGATGCCGGGTTCTGCCCGGTGATCAACTGCCCGTCTGTGACGGTGTAGACACCCCAATCCTTGACCTTGGAAAAGATCGCCCCGAGCCTCAGCAACTCGTCCTCCACCAGGAAAGGCACTACCTTCGTCAGCCCGACGGCTTCCTCCTCGCCATTGGTGAAACCGGTCACCTTCCGGCCGGCGACGAAGGGCGTGCCGTCAGCGTTCTTGACCCGATGAAGCGTGCCCGGCGCATGGCAGACGAGCGCGATGGTCTTGCCGGCCGCGATGAAGGACTCGATCAGCTTGATGGAGTTGGTGTCTTCGGCCAGATCCCACATCGGGCCATGCCCGCCGGGATAGAAAACCGTGTCGTAGTCAGCCTGGTTGACGCTATCCAGCCGCACCGTATTCGCAAGCCGCGCCTTGGCGGCCTCATCGGCATTGAAGCGTCGCGTGAGATCGGTCTGAAACGTCGGCTCGTCGCTCTTGGGGTCGAGCGGCGGCTGGCCGCCCTTGGGCGAAGCGAGCACCATCTCCGCACCCGCATCCTGGAACGCATAGTAAGGTGCGGCAAACTCTTCGAGCCAGAAACCCGTCTTCTTGCCTGTGTTGCCGAGCTGGTCATGCGAGGTCAGTACGAGCAGAACTTTCATGGTGCCTATCCTTCTGTGATTGGCCTGGGGGTGCATTGATCAGGACTGAAACCTGGGAGCCGCCGTCATGCAGGTGACGGCATCAGGGACTGGCAATTGCTCTAAGCTTCGGGTCAGGGACGGAAGTAGCGGACAACAATGACGAGGGAATACCGCTTACGGGCGCCTGAGCGTTGTTGGGTATCAGATCTGGTCGCGCAGCGGCCTGAAAGCGGTACGCAGCTCTGATGTGAAGATCTCCGGCTGTTCCCAGGCGGCGAAATGCCCGCCCTTTTCCGGCCGGGCGTAATGAATGAGCTTCGGATAGGCTTTTTCGGCCCAGCTCTGCGGCGCCTGGTAGATCTCGTCCGGGAAGGCGCTGACGGCGACCGGAATCTTGATGCCGCGCGGATCGAAGAAGCCGCCGGACGGGAAATGCGCATTGTCCCAGTAGAGGCGAGCCGAAGAGATCGCCGTATTCGTCAGCCAATAGAGCGTGACGTTGTCGATGACATCGTCGGGCGTCAGCCCCTCTTTCTCGCCATTGAAGGACCGGGCAATCATCCGGTAGCTGCGGATGTCATGGTCGAGCATCCACGAAGCCAGCCCGATCGGGGAGTCGACGATGCCGTAGAGCGTCTGCGGCCGGTTGTTCATCTCGATCGCGTAGCCGAGACCGTTCTTGTAGAAATCGGCGAGCTGCTCATAGGCGCGCTTTTCATCGGCCGAAAGGTCAGCCGGTGCCGGGCTGCCGGCTGCAAGCAGCTTGGCGATATCGGCAGGCACGGTGGCCGCCATAT
>NZ_AJWE01000074.1:0-3013 GCF_000281145.1 Rhizobium sp. CF142
GGCTGCCGCGGCCGCCGATATCCAGGCTGCGCAGGCCGGCGCTTCGAACGCCTCGCCGAACTTCAACTGATAGCGGCATAGCCTCGGTCTCTTTTGTTTCGGGTGGGCCATGAGTGGTTTTCTGCATACCAACCTGCACTGTCTGGCGCTCGTCGCGCGCCATCACGGCGTCGATCTTTCTCCTGAGCGGCTGCAGCACGATTATGCTGTCGGCAACGATCCCGTCGCCGTGCGCCAGCTTCTGCGCATGGCAAAGGATGCGGGCCTGAGGGCGAAGCATCTCGATCTCACCTGGCGAAGCCTGTTCCAGCTTGGCGAGGCCTTCCCGGTGCTTGCCGAACTGAACAACGGCAACTGGGTGGTCATCGCCGGCGCTGTCGGGGAGGGCGAGGAGGAGAGAATCCGGGTTCTCGATCCGCTTTCCTCGCGCGCCGAAGTGATCATGCTCAGCGAAGAGCAGTTCGCCAAGGCCTGGCTCGGATCGGCGATCCTGCTGAAGCGCAACTATCGCATGTCCGATGAGGACCGGCCCTTCGGCTTCCGCTGGTTCGTGCCTGAGATCATCAAGCAGCGCAGCTTCTTCCGCGATGTCGCGCTTGCCGCCTTCGTGCTTTACGGCCTCGGGCTGATGACGCCGATCTTCTTCCAGCTCGTCATCGACAAGGTGCTGGTGCACCAGAGCTATGCGACGCTGACGGTGCTGACCGTTGGTATCGGGATCGCGCTGATCTTCGATGCGACCTTCAGCTTCCTGCGACGCTATCTGCTGCTCTATGCCACGAACAGGATCGATATCCGCGTCGCCACCCGCACCTTCGGCCATCTGCTCAACCTGCCGATCGCGCTTTTCGAGCAGGCCTCTGCCGGCGTTCTCGTCAAGCATATGCAGCAGACGGGGCGCATCCGCGAGTTCCTGACCGGCCGGCTGTTCCTGACGCTTCTCGATGGTGTCTCGCTCTTCGTCTTCGTGCCGATCCTGCTTCTCTACAGCGTCAAGCTGACGCTCGTGGTGCTCGGTTTCGCAGCGCTTGTCGGCCTCGTGGTGATGATGCTCGTCGGCCCGTTCCAGCGCCGCCTGAAGGCGCTCTACCAGGCCGAAGGCGACCGGCAGGCCCTGCTGGTGGAAACCGTGCATGGCATGCGCACCGTCAAGTCGCTGGCGCTGGAGCCGCGCCAGCGCAAGGTGTGGGACGATTATTCGGCCCAGTCCATCTCCGTGCGTTTCCGCGTCGAGAAGATATCGACGGTTGCCCAGTCGCTGACGGGACTGCTGGAAAAGCTGATGAGCGTTGCGATCATCGGCCTCGGCGCGCTCGATGTGTTCAGCGGCGCGATGACGATCGGTGCGCTGGTTGCCTTCAACATGCTCGCCGGCCGCGTCTCGGGGCCGCTCGTGCAGATCGTCACCATGGTGCATGAATATCAGGAAGTGGCGCTTTCCGTGCGCATGCTCGGCGAGATCATGAACCAGCGGCCGGAACAGGCCGGCCGCGGGCGCGGGGTCAGGCCGCATCTGCATGGCCGCATCGAATTCGACCGGGTCTCCTTCCGCTATGCGCCCGATGCAGCACCTGCGCTCGACAATGTCTCCTTCGCCATTCCGGCAGGCTGCGTCTTCGGCGTGGTCGGCAAGAGCGGCTCGGGCAAGACGACGATCACAAGGCTCATCCAGGGGCTCTACCAGAGCCAGGAAGGGCTGGTGCGCATGGATGGTTACGACAGCCGCGAGATCGACCTCGTGCATCTGAGAACCAGCATCGGCGTCGTGCTGCAGGATAATTTCCTGTTCCGCGGCTCGGTGCGCGACAACATTGCCGCCGCCAAGCCCGATGCCAGTATCGAGGAGATCATGGAGGTCGCCCGCGTCGCCGGCGCCGAAGAGTTCATCGAGCGCCTGCCGCGCGGTTTCGATACGATGCTGGAGGAAAATGCCGCCAACCTCTCGGGCGGCCAGAAGCAGCGGCTTGCCATTGCGCGCGCGCTGATCACCGATCCGAAGCTGCTGATCTTCGATGAGGCGACGAGCGCGCTCGACCCAGACAGCGAGGCGATCATCCGCGATAATCTCAGCCGCATCGCTGCCGGGCGCACCGTCATCATCGTCTCGCACCGGCTTTCGACGCTCGTCGATGCCGATGCCATTCTCGTTATCGATCGCGGCAAGGTCGCCGATATCGGCCGGCACGACCAGCTCGTGTCGCGCTGCATGACCTACCGCCACCTCTGGGCACAGCAGATGAGGCAGGTCGCATGAACGCGCACGTCAGAAAATCCGACGAGAACCTGCCGGTCCCCTCGGACAAGGGGCCATCGGACAAAGGTCCGGAGAAGGGTAGGGAACTCGTTGCCCGCCCGCCGCTGCCGCCGGCAATCGCCGAGTTCCAGTCCGACGCCGTCGAACTCGAAGAACGCGCGCCGCCGCGCGTTGCCCGCATGACGCTCTACTGCGTCACCGCGTTGCTTGCCGCAGCGATCACCTGGGCCTCGGTATCCTCGATCGACGAGGTGGTGATTGCGCCGGGCAAGCTCGTCACCACGCAGCCGACCATCGTCGTCCAGCCGCTCGAAACCTCGATCATCCGCACGATCGACGTGAAGGCCGGCGAGGTGGTGCATGCCGGCCAGACGCTGGCGACGCTCGACGCCACTTTCAGCCAGGCCGATGTCGGGCAGCTGAGGGCGAAATTTTCCGCCCTCGACGCGCAGGTGAAGCGGCTGGAAGCGGAGCTGACCGGCGAGGACTATTCCAGGATCGCCGGCAGCACGCCGGACGAGCAGTTGCAGGTGCAGCTCTTCGGCCAGCGGCGGGCCTTCTACATGGCGCAGATGCAGAATTTCGACCAGCAGATCGCCGGCCAGTCCTCCGTGCTTGCGGCGAACCGCAATCAGGAGGCTGTGCTGAACGACCGGCGCGACAACCTTTCGCAGATCGAGGCGACGCGAAAGAAGCTCTATGAAAAGGAAAGCGGCTCGCTGCTTACCATGCTCGGCTCGCGCGACGCCCGCCTCGATG
>NZ_AJWE01000075.1:0-831 GCF_000281145.1 Rhizobium sp. CF142
TATTGGAGAAGGGTTCCGAAGTCGGCGCCCATATCCTCTCCGGCGCCGTTGTCGACCCCATCGGTATCGATCGCCTGCTTCCAGGCTGGCGCACGGAGGCTGACCACCCCTTCAAGACCGAGGTCAATGCCGATCACTTCCTGCTGCTCGGCCCCGCCGGCTCCATCCGCCTGCCGAACATCATGATGCCGCCGCTGATGAGCAATCACGGCAATTACATCGTCTCGCTCGGAAATGTCTGTCGCTGGCTGGCGACCAAGGCGGAAGAACTCGGCGTCGAGATCTATCCGGGCTTCGCCGCGACCGAAGTGCTCTACAATGATGAGGGCTCCGTCATCGGTGTCGCGACCGGCGACATGGGCATCGAGAAGAACGGCGAGCCTGGCCCGAACTATGCGCGCGGCATGGCGCTCATGGGCAAGTATGTGCTTGTTGGAGAGGGCGTGCGCGGCTCGCTCGCCAAGCAGCTGATTGCTAAGTTCGATCTCTCGAGCGGCCGCCAGCCCCAGAAATTCGGCATCGGCATCAAGGAACTCTGGGAGGTCAAGCCGGAAAACCACCGCCGCGGCCTCGTGCAGCACTCCTTCGGCTGGCCGCTTGATATGTCCACCGGCGGCGGCTCCTTCCTCTATCACCTGGAGGACAATCTCGTTGCCGTCGGCTTCGTCATCCACCTGAATTACAAGAACCCCTATCTCTATCCCTTCGAGGAATTCCAGCGCTTCAAGACGCATCCGGCAATCCGCGGCACTTTCGAGGGCGGCAAGCGCCTCTCCTATGGTGCGCGCGCCATCACCGAGGGCGGCTATCAGTCGGTGCCGAAGCTCTCCT
>NZ_AJWE01000076.1:0-665 GCF_000281145.1 Rhizobium sp. CF142
GGCGCCGCCGAAGGGATGGGTGCGCGCACTACGCGACGCGCTCGGGATGACGGGCGCGCAGCTCGGTACACGCATTGGCGTGCGACCTCAAACCGTAGAAGCCATAGAGAAGTCGGAAGCCGCAGGCACGATCCAACTTAACACCTTACGTCGCGCAGCTGAGGCGCTGGATTGCACCCTCGTCTACGCCCTCGTTCCCAACAGTTCGCTTGAGACTGTCATTGAGGCGCGCGCGCGGAAAATCGCAACACGCGAGCTTCAGCGCGTCGCGCATACGATGCGGCTCGAAGCTCAAGGCACGGACGAGGCGGACTTCGAATCCCGCGTCCAGGCATACATCCGCGATAGACTCTCCGAGCGCGACCTCTGGAACGAGACATGACGGACCTGTTTAAGGAGCCTGAGGACGCAACACCCCTTGAACCGCAAGAGCGAGAGGGACTGCTTCAGACATGGATCACGCACCGCCGTGATCTCAACGAGGCGGAGCAGGAAAACATCGTCGAGGGTGCGGCCTGGGCGCGCGGTCGCCGGCGCGTATCGCTTGAGCGAATGCTCAGCGAGGACTTCATGCGAACACTGCACAAGCGGATGTTTGGCGACGTCTGGGAATGGGCCGGCACCTTCCGAACGACGGAGCGCAACATCGGCGTCCAAGCCTACCG
>NZ_AJWE01000077.1:0-1058 GCF_000281145.1 Rhizobium sp. CF142
CGTTGTGCACGTCCTTCAGAGGGTTCGAAATACCGCGGATGACCAGATAGGCGGCGACAATGGCGAAGAAGAACAGGACGATGCTGCCAGACAGCGCGGACAGAATCTTGTCGTTCACCTGAGCATCGAGATCGTCCATGTAGACGCCGGTGACGACCACGACCTTCCAGGGATCGAAGGCCAGCGCATAGGCCGTCTTGCGATAATCGCCAACGGGCTGGCCGGGTTTGGCTGTGGAATAATATTCGACGAGACCACCGCCCTGCTGCCCGACCTTGACCAGCTCTTCGCGATAGAGCTTGCCCTTGCTGTCCGGCTGCCCCTTGTTGGTCTGGCCGATTTTCGAGGCGTCATAGTGGAACATCATCTGGATGTCGTAGCTATAGCCGAAGAAATAACCATCGGGGTCGTATTTCATGGCGTTGAGCGTGGTGTAGGCCTGCTTCTGGGCGTCTTCCAGCTTCATTTCGCCTGAAGTCACCTTTGCCTGATAGAGCTTGAGAACGGAGACCGCGGACTGGACCTCCGAACGCAGCATGTCATAGCGTTCCTTGTAGATCGCATTGACCGAGGAGCGGACCTGGAGGGTAGTCGCGATCGCAAACGCTACCATCAGGCCGATGACCAGCAAGATAAGCTGCTTCGATATTTTCAAATTTTTCATAATGCCTCGCAACGGGAATGAGGGGCTGCATTCCGGTGCGGTTTTCTACCGCCTGTGCGAGCGCGCCAGATAAAGGCGACGCATCTACCGCTGCTAAAGGAACATGCTGCGACCGGTTAGCTACGATTGGCATTCATCCTATAATAAAGCTTTAATTTTATTAGATTTTGGACAAAATTTCCCTACAAATCTGGGGGGCGCCAAAAGCAAAACCGCCGGATCTTCATCCGGCGGCCGCTAATACTTTGGTGATGAAAAGGCCTGATGTCTCCGCCCCGTCTTTAAGCGGCGCGGCGACCCTGATGCATGGCCGGAGCGACACCGGCAGAGCTGATGCGGAAGCCTCTGATAAGGCCGAGCAGTTCATCGGTATCGGCAGCCAGCGTTTCGGCCG
>NZ_AJWE01000078.1:0-2685 GCF_000281145.1 Rhizobium sp. CF142
CACCGTGCGCACCGCCTCTTTCGCCTCCGCTTCCGAGGGCGGTTCGGCTGCCGTCGACGTGATTCCGGCCGTTTCTGGTCCGGGCCTTTCGAATTTCGTGTCCGACGCGCTGTCGGCCTCCGAGCGACCGGAACTGACCTCCGCCAAGATCATCATTTCCGGCGGTCGCGCGCTCGGCTCCGCCGAAAAGTTCAAGGAAGTCATCCTGCCGGTCGCCGACAAGCTCGGTGCTGCCGTCGGTGCATCGCGCGCCGCCGTCGATGCCGGCTACGCCCCGAACGACTGGCAGGTCGGCCAGACCGGCAAGGTCGTCGCCCCTGATCTCTACATCGCCTGCGGCATCTCAGGCGCCATCCAGCATCTCGCCGGCATGAAAGACTCAAAGGTCATTGTCGCGATCAACAAGGACGAGGAGGCTCCCATCTTCCAGATTGCCGACTATGGACTTGTGGCCGACCTCTTCGAGGCCTTGCCGGAATTCGAAAAGTCGCCTTGACAAAGGAGAAGCCGGGACGCGCCAGACGAGAAATCACGTCGGCTTGGCGACGCTTGCCCACAAAACCTCTGGCCGATCGTGTCGCTGGGCACCTGCCGTCCCCTCAGATCGCTTCGCGCGCTTCGGTCTCTCGTCGTTCCCAGCGCGCAATATATTGCAGGAGTTCTTTTGCTATTTCTTCGCGCCTCGCAACCAAAGAATCTGCCGGTCCGACAACAGTGACAGAAGCCACGGGTTTGCCACCGCTGTCGCGTAGCACGGAGGCGAGGGCAAAACGTGTGCCGTTCTGAGTGAAATTATGGGCAACACCTGTCGCCCTGATGTCGCGGGCTTCGGCCAGAAAATCGCGGATGAGATCGTCACTTTCAGAGGGTCTGGCGCGCAAGAAATTCTCGATCCAAGTCTGCGGCTGCGAGGCAAGCAGAGCCTTTCCGCCGGCCGATCGCAGGAGTTCGCGTCGGATAACGTTTCTGGGGTGGAAGCCAGCAACTGGATCAGCGCCGGCCTCAGCGACATAGACCAGTTGATGTCCCACTAAAACGCCGAGATAAACTTCCGCATCGACTTTGGCATGCAATTCATAGAGATCTCCGTTGCTGACGGAGCCGGCTCTGACCTTTCCACTCGATAATATCAGGCCGTAGACAGCGGGCCCCAGATGGAGCCTGTGCTGAGATCCGTCACGCTGCCCGTATAGCCAGCCGTTGGCTAGCAGGCCCTCAACAAAGCCGTGCAGGGTGCTCTTCGGCAAATCAGTGACCTTAAGGAGTTCGCCGAAGGTCATGCCCGGACGATAGACGATCTCCTCGATCAATCTCGCCACCCGGTCGATCGTGCGATGGGGACTGTGGTTACGCTCTTCGTCGGTTTTCTTGGGAGGCGCCATCATCAACTCCGGATATGTCCCTAATTTTCGAACGGGAGACGGTCGCGCACCATAATTGTTCACCTGCGCCAATGACAACCGAAATGCGTGACACCGCCAGTGTGGGAATTTCAATGAGAATAGGTCAAAGTGTATTGTGTCATCAGGTTGACACCACAAGAACTTTTACCGGCGTAGACAAATTCGTCCAAATGGTTCAAATGTTATAATACAATAGGCCGTTCTGGATGCCGCGGCAGCGTATGCAGCGGCAAGGCGATCTTGAAGGCCCCGATCCTTACCGATTGGAGGGGTCAGATTGAGTGAAAGGAATTAGGCGTGGCTGGGGTACCAAAGAGCAAGGCTGACTTCGTCGCCCAGCGTTTGCTGGACAGAATCGTGAGCGGCAACCTTTCTCCTGGAAGCAGCTTGGGCACCGAAGCAGACCTTCTCCAACAATATGATGTCAGCAGGCCGACCCTGCGTGAAAGTCTGCGTATTCTGGAAGCCCAAGGCGTTCTGGAACTCAAGCCCGGGCCAAGAGGTGGCATTATCGTTACGATGCCCGGCACTGATATCCTGGCGCATGGCCTGTCTGTGTATCTGAGAATGCATGACGTTCCCTTTGTCGCGGTACTGAAGGCGCGCGAGGTCATTGAGCCGGCACTCGCGGCAGAGGCCGCCGAGAACGGCACCGATGAAGACTTCGCGGCATTGCAGGCATCGATCGACAGGATGCTAGAGGTCGACCATCAGGATGACTTCATCGAAGAGAATCGTGTCTTTCACTCGTTGATCGCGCATGCGAGCCGCAACCATGTCATGACGATTTTTTGGTCGACGATCAGCATGGTTGCTGCCGGCGAGGGCCACGGAATCCAGTATACGACGGGCAACCAGAAGCGAGTGGCAGAGGCGCATCAACGCATTCTCGACGCCTGCAAGAGCCGAGATAGCGCGGCCGCTGCTGCCTCTATGCGGGAGCACGTGCGCGAATTGGAGCAGTTGATCAAGAAGAGCTATAAATATCTTCTAAACCAGGCAACAACGATCGTGGCGCGCGATGGGCGCAGGGTCGGATAAGCAATACTTACTTGGAACTGCGCACTGCCCGATAGTTGCTCAAGAGGGGTTGAGCCACGGCTTGGCGTCGACAATCGGATTTCAAGGCGGAGTGTCTCGGTTGCCGTTTTCAATCACATAATCTTCAAGCCATCTCCTTTGAAAAGCCTCCCCCGATACGCATCAAGGGGCGGCGACCGACATCATCGATCACCGCCCGTTTGCAGTGTGTTGCGTTCAGCCCATTTAGTCGTGTTTACCG
>NZ_AJWE01000079.1:0-436 GCF_000281145.1 Rhizobium sp. CF142
GAACATCCTGTCGCTCTTCCGCTAAGAGCGGGCCAGCCACATCTCCGAAAGCTTCGAGGCCGGGTAACCCCCGGCCTCGAATGTTTTAATATTCGGTTAATGAAAACGTTCCTAAGTATCAGATATTTTTACGAAATTTCAGTTTGGAATTTAGTTTTCTTTAACCATCTTGCTGTTTTCTAGGCCCATCGAAACGGCGAGTTAACCCTAACGAGAATGGTTAACAGGCATGAAGCTGATCGCTGTGGGCCGGCCCAAATCCGGAATGTCCCTTCTTCAAATCTGCCAAAAGGGGCAAGAAAACTATGACGAGCATCAACACCAATAACGCAGCAATGGCAGCTCTCCAGACGCTGCGCGGCATCAACCAGGGCCTGCAGAAGACCCAGGACCATGTTTCCTCCGGTTTCCGCATCGGCAAGGCTTCCGACAACGC
>NZ_AJWE01000080.1:0-1892 GCF_000281145.1 Rhizobium sp. CF142
CCAGTGGCTGGGCGACCGGCTGGTCGCCCGCCTCGATCATCGCTAGAAACTAGTGCCTGAACTGTGCGGCGGGGTGGCTGGCAGATAGCAGGCCATTGCCGCCGAACAGCTTCTGGCGCAGCGGTCCTTCCGCATAGTCGACCTTGAACAGCCCGCGCTCCTGCAGCACCGGCACGACGAGATCGACGAAATCGTTGAGGCTTTCGGGCGCCACGGTGCGCGCCAGATTGAAGCCGTCTATGCCGCCCTCTTCGATCCAGCGCTGCAGGGTGTCGGCTATCTGCTCCGGGGAGCCGATAATCGGCTTCATGCGGCTGCCGAGCACCATCTGGTCGATGATCTGCCGTTTCGTCACCGGCTTTGCTGCCTGTTTGGTGATTGCCGCCAGTGCCGACTGATTGGCGTTAGTCGAGTTTTGGTCGATCACGTCATCGAGCCCGTATTTCGAGAAATCGACGCCGACGGAGGCGGAATAATGCGCAAGTGACGCCTCGATGCTCGCATGTCGGCGGTAGTCCTCGAGCTTCTCGTGTGCCTGGCTTTCGGTCTTGCCGACGACGACGGTGATCAGGCTCAGAATCTTGATCGCATCCGTGCCGCGGCCATTAGCTTGCGTCCTGGCGCGAAGCGCATCGACCGTCGGGCGCGCCGATTGCGGCGTCGGCCCGGCGATGAAGACGCATTCGGCATGACGGGCGGCGAAATCCTGCCCGCGGGCAGACGCACCGGCCTGGAAGAGCAGGGGCGTGCGCTGTGGCGAGGGCTCGGCGAGATGGATGCCTTCCATCTTGTAATACTGGCCCTGATGGCTGACCGCTCGCACTTTGGAGGCATCGGCAAAGATGCCGCGTTCCCTGTCGCGCAGCACGGCGCCGTCGTCCCAGCTTCCCTCCCAGAGCTTGTAGAGGATTTCGAGATACTCCTCGGCGGCGTCGTAACGCGCATCATGCTCCGCCAGCTTGTCGAAACCCATGCTGCGGGCAGCGCTGTCGAGATAGCCGGTGACGATATTCCAGCCGATGCGGCCCTTGGTCAGGTGATCGAGCGTCGACATGCGTCGTGCCAGCAGGAACGGCGGCTCATAGGTCGTATTGACGGTGACGCCGAAGCCGAGGTGCTTCGTGACGTAGGCCATTGCCGAAATCGGCATTAGCGGATCGTTGACCGGGATTTGCGCGCCCGTCTCGATGACCGGGCCTGGACTGTTCTTATAGACATCGTAGACGCCGACAATATCGGCGAGAAAAATGCCGTCCAGCTTGCCGCGTTCGGCCGTGCGTGCAAAATCCGCCCAGTAATCGAGATCGGTATAGTTGACCGAACGATCCCGCGGATGCGTCCACATGCCGTGATTTATGTGTCCGACGCAGTTCATGTCGAAGGCGTAGATCTGCATTTTCTTCATCAATACTGTCCTGAGATATCCGTCGGTCATTTAGTGGAATTATCGGGCGGATCGGGAAACCACCGTTCCTCTCTCACTATTTAGAAGCAAATTATCTCGCATGGCCGATTCGGGGAATTTTCTATCTCTATAAAATCTATGAATTTTACAATGATCTAACCACATTCCGGGGTGGAATGATTTTGAACATTGCGGGAGAGGGATATGAAAATCAACCGACGCAACCTTCTGGGTACGGCCGCTGCCGCTGTCCTCACCTTGACCACCTATGCAGCCCACGCTGCCGACGTCACGCTCAATATCGGCTACCAGCCGATCGTCGAGCCGTCGCGCGTGCCGCAAGCCGACGGCACCTATGAGAAGGAGACCAAGGCCAAGATCAACTGGCAGAAATTCGATGGTGGTGCTGATGTCATCGCTGCCATCGCGTCCGGCTCCATCGATATCGGTTATGTAGGCTCGTCGCCGCTTGCGGCTGCCGCCAGCC
>NZ_AJWE01000081.1:0-2048 GCF_000281145.1 Rhizobium sp. CF142
CTGACGTCTGGATTACGTTTGATCCGTCGCAGGATGGTGATGATTGTGGCGCTGATGGTGGTGCTGATGGCGGCTTCCGTCGTGCTGATATCGGGGTTGAAGCCGAGCTATCATGCCGGGTCCCGGCTGATGATCCACAAGCCTCTGGCAACCGCGCTGAGCACGGGCGATGCCGGCAGCAATGCGCCGCTGAACGTCACCTCCGAGACCGAGCGGCTGCTGTCCAGAAGCGTGGCGGAGCGGGTCATTCGCGACCTACGGCTCGACGAGCGGCCGGAGTTCAACCCGGCCCTGCGCCAGGCTTCCATCGTCGACGAGATCAGGGCAACGTTGCGCGGCCTGGTGAGCAGCGATAAGCCGTCGCAGCCGGCAGGAAGCAGTCTCGAGCCGATCATTCAGGCCTATTACAAGGCGCTGAGTGTCTGGCGCGACGGCCAGAGCGACGTCGTCCAGATCGGCTTTACGGCCGGTGATGCCGAACTGGCAGCCGCCGTCCCCAACCGGCTCATCAGCATCTATCTTGAAGAGCGCAAGGACAGTATCCGCAGCAGCCTGGACACGGCGGAAGCATGGATCGGCCAGCGCATCGGCGAACAGCAGGATCGCACCAGGGCAGCCCGCGATGCTGCCGACACCTATCAGCAAACGATGGGCGTCGTTCAAAATGACGATGATCAGAGCGAACAGATCAAGGCGATCGTCGAACTCAGCGACCGGCAGACGAAGATCGGACAAAGCCGCGCCGACATCAAGGATACGATTGCCGCGCTGGAAGCAGCCCACGACCCTTCGCTTGCCGCTCAGAACAAGTCCATTCCCGACAGCATCGGCGTGATGCAAGGCGACCTGCGGACCCAGCAACAGGATCTTGCGCGCCTTCTCGACATCTATGGCAACGATGCTCCCGCTGTGATCGACCTGCGGGCAAGGATCGACAAGTCCCGCACCGATCTCGGCACTGCGGTCGACCGGTACCTGCAATCCATGCGCGCCAAGCTGACCGCCCTTGATGACGAGGACAACACAGTCCGATCGGCGCTGACGGCCGCCTATGAGCAACGGTCCCGCTCTTCGCTGGCGCAGACCGAGCTGGTGCGGCTGCAGCGCGTTGCCGACAAGGAACAGGCGACCCTGGATAAGCTCGAGGAGCAGCGCCGCGGCCTGGTCGGACAGGCCATGCTGCCGGGCGCCGAACTGGAGGTTCTGTCACCGGCTGCGGTGCCGCTTGCCCCGCAAGGGCGCAGCCGGCTGTTCTATCTGATCGGCGCCTTCTTCGCGTCGATCTCGGTTGCGGTGACGGCCGCCTTCGTGGTCGAGATGATGGACCGGACGGTGCGCAGCTTCGACCAAATCACCACAATGGCGCGCATCGTGCCGGCCGGCTTCGTCCCGCACTTGCGACGCAAAGACCGGAGAGATCCGTCGCGGCTGTTCGGGCAAACGCAGATCGGCATGTTCGACGAAGCGATCCGCACCGTGATGATCTCGCTCAAGCAGGCCAATGGCGGAAAGCTGCCGAACAGCATTGCCGTGACCTCGGCCCATAGCGGCGAAGGCAAGTCGCTGGTGGCCGGATCGCTGGCAATCGAGCTCGCCGCCAACGGAACGCCGGTGCTGCTTGTCGACAGCGACATCCGGCGCGGACATCTCGACACGCTGTTCAGGTCCGGCCTGAAACAGGGGCTGAATGAGTTCCTGAGCGGGCAGGCAAGTCTTGAGGATGTCCTCTATCACCATCCGAGCGGTATCGACTTCATCCCGACCGGCAACCCCCGTCTGCAGCGGCGCGTGCGTTTGACCGACGTGGCCGAGATCATCGAGATGGCCCGCGCCAGGGGCCAGATCGTCATCTTCGACAGCGCGCCGGTGCTCGCCTCGGCCGATACGATGCATCTGACGGCGCTCACCGAGCGAACGCTGATGGTCGTGCAATGGGCAAAGACCAGCCGACGGGCCGCCGAATTCTGCCTGCACCAGCTCAGAAGCGCCCGCAATGCCGACATCGTCGTCGCCATCAACAATGTCAAACCCAAACAGCACGCCAAATA
>NZ_AJWE01000082.1:0-426 GCF_000281145.1 Rhizobium sp. CF142
CGTTGGTCAGCACGTTGCCGCTGGCAACCACGCCGCCCGAACCGTTGGCCACCCCGCCCTTCTCGGTCGCGTCACCCGCATCGGCAACTGCCGTCGGCGTCGTGTTGCCGGGCGTCGACACGGCGATGTTGAAGGTCTCATTGGCCGCCAGGCCTCCGAGATCGGTTGCCGTCACCTTGACGCCATAGGTCCCGCCTGTCGTCGGCGTGCCGGAGAAGGTTCGCGTCGTGGTATTGAAGGCCAGCCAGGCAGGCAGTGCCGTACCGTCGGCAGCCGTTGCCGAATAGGTCAGCGTTTCGCCGCTGTCGACATCGGTGAAGGTTGTCGTCGGCACGACGAAGGAGAAGGCGGAGCCGACGGTGGCATTCTGGGTCGCCGTCTGGACGGCCAGCACCGGCGCATCATTGGCACCATGGATGGTGATGG
>NZ_AJWE01000083.1:0-624 GCF_000281145.1 Rhizobium sp. CF142
CTTTGTGTGGAGCGGTGGTAGCGTTCGTGCCCTCAGCAGTTCGGGACCTGCCCGACCATACATCGCTGGTTCGAGTCCGCTCAAGGCGTCCAACTGAACAATGGACCGGCAGCAAGTGCCCCTCTCAAACTCTCATTCAACCCAAGCGCTCCCGGCAAACGGCCTCAACAAGGCTCTGAAGAACCTTTACCCGCTCCGTCAACCAGCCAAGCTCTTGAATACTAATTTCGAAGTTTGGCGAATAGCGCGCCTCAACGTAGGCGCGCGACAATAATTCGAAGCGTCGTCGAGCGATACGGTTGTCTCGGGGCCACACGGCTATGAGCCGCTTGTCTAGCTCCTCAGCTCTTGAGCGTAGAACTTTGACGCGATGAGACTTCGGGCTGTAGAGGGTGAGCGTGAGTAGTAGGCAATGATAAAGTCTCTCAGTCGCCTGATGCAGCGTAAACGCCGCGAGATTCGCATGCCCGCCATTTGAATAAAACAGAGCGCCCTCTTGAAGGGCGATAGCATCGGGAAGCCACTGCTCGAAATGTCGCTGCGCCTCAGCTTTTGCCTCTTCCGTGGTCAGAGGCTTGGGCTGCTTGAGCGGATGACCATCTTCCTCGAAGAGGATTTTGCCAT
>NZ_AJWE01000084.1:0-3623 GCF_000281145.1 Rhizobium sp. CF142
AAGCCGCGGCAGCAACGGCGGCCGCGGCCCATATCGCGCCGAGCAAGCTGCTTCCGGCAAGAGCAATAAGCCCGAACGCAAGCAGCCAGGCTTGGTAGGGACGAAGGGGGGGGCCGTCTGCGCCGCGATCGCTCGCTGCAACGACCGCGCGTTCAAGCAGGCCGAAGACCATCAAGCTTGCCCCGATCTGCATGCCATAGGGCCGCGCCTCATCGATATAGTACCACAGGAAGGCGCTGGTCCCGGCCACCAGAAGCCGATCAGCGCGGCCGTTGGCGAAGATGTAGAGGCCCGGAACGAGCCAGAGCAGGTTCATCACCCTCAGCGCGATCTCTCCGTCGCCCGCAACCTTCTCCCAGGCCCAGATCGCCACGAGGAAAAACGGCATTTGCGCATCGGAGCCCGTCTCCGCGACCATACGAGCCAGAAGCGCCCCGAACTGCGGCTCCGCTGCACGCCACGCTGTATTGGCCTCGTCTATCCAGTAGCTCTGTCCACTGATCGCCGTGCAAAGCGCCACCAAAGTGGCGACCATCGCGAACCACAGAGTGAAGTGCCGCGACAATGGGAGCAACTTCCGCAAAAACGATCCTGTTTTATTGACCGGGTTCGATGGCCCCGTGATCTCCGCGCCCAGCGCCAGATTGAGGTCAGATATGCCCATACACGTACAAGTCCCAAAACCGTGCCAGTGTGCCGCCGGCAATACATCTATCCCGGCCTAGATCAGCGCTAAGACTAACGCGTTCTTCGTTCGAGCAACAATCAGCACAAAGTGGTACGCGTACGTCTTATGGCTCGCTTTCGACCAGCCGGCATAAAGAATAAAGTTCATTTCTACAGAGGCTTGCGTGTCATCACAGACGGAGATTCCGAGAGAAGTTCGATGAGCCTTGGAGCTTGCCAGTTCGGCGAGCTGGATGGAGCCGGGAATGGTCAAGAGTAAGACTATTGTAAAGAGTAACCGGATCGAGCGGTTTCCTCAAAAGACCTATGGGCGGCGACCTCGCTACCTTGGCAGAGACTTTTATCAGGCACGATCCCTATTCGGCATTTGCCGGCAGTTGCTCTATCGGCTGAGCGCCGATCGTCGTGCGGCAGCTGGCACGTATGGTCCAACCCATTTCATCACATCGGGGGCGTAACATGTTGCCGCAAAGCACGGAGTTCCCCCGCACATGGCCAATTGCCACGACTGATCTTTCGCCCCGCGGCATGTCCGATACGGACGGCCTGGTGCTGAGTATTGTGGTGCCGGTGTTCAATGAGGAGGAGACGATCGTGCTCTTTCTCCAGGCCGTGGATGCACAGACCAACGCGATCCGCAGCGCTCTCGGACCAAGCGGACAGGTGGAGATTCTCTTCGTCGACGACGGCAGCCGAGATCGCACTGTAGAGATTATCGAAAGTCTCGTGGCACAGCGACCGGATATCGGCCTGATCTGCCTGTCACGAAACTTCGGCAAGGACGCAGCTCTGGCAGCCGGCCTTGCCCATGCACGCGGCGACGCAATCATCCCGATGGACGTCGATCTGCAGGATCCACCGGACATCGTTCCGGATATGGTGAGCGCCTGGATGCGCGGCGCAAAGGTGGTCAACGCACGCCGCAAGAGGCGTGGCAGCGACACCTGGCTCAAGCGCTGGAGCGCCACAGCTTTCTACGGCCTCTACAATCGGATGGCCGATTATCCCATCCAGGACAATGTCGGCGACTTCCGGCTGCTGGACCGCAGCGTCGTCGATGTTCTGAACGGCATGCCTGAGCGCATCCGCTTTATGAAAGGCCTGTTCTCCTGGGTTGGCTTCACTCAGGCGACGGTCGAATACGACCGGCCGAAACGCACGGCGGGCACCTCGAAGTGGGTATATTGGCGCCTGTGGAACTTCGCTTTGGACGGGATCACCGGATCGACGACGATGCCGCTGCGGATCTGGACCTATGTCGGCCTCGTTGTCGTCTTTCTGGCGCAGCTCTACGCAGCCATCATCATTGGGCGAACGCTGATATTTGGCGTCGATGCGCCTGGCTATGCGTCCATAATGGTCGTCATCCTGGTGTTCGGCGCGTTCAACATGATCTCCGTTGGGCTTCTTGGCGAGTATGTCGGCCGTATCGCCGTCGAGGTCCGGCAACGGCCGCTTTACCTGGTGGAGCATCTGACCGGCCGAGCCGCTGCGGGGTCGGCTACCGGCACCGTTGCCGATCAGGCGCGGCGTGACGCGCCCGCCGGCGCCAGCTCTCTGCGGCGGGTCGGCATCGCCGCAAGTACCGCAATGACGAGCGCGAGAGCGCCGGAAGGCCCGTTGAGCAGCCAGTATCCGGCAGAATGACATGGTGGATAAGGCTTGCTACCCGGCAGTCTACAGCCCCAGTGTCACCATGCCTTGGCGTTCGATGGAGTGCATCGGTGTCATCATCGCGCTGCTCCTTCTGAGCGGTTGCGTTTTTCCGCTGGTTGATCGCGATGGCTACCTGGATGCCAGCGAGATGGCGACTCTTCGCCTGCTTGGCATGCCTATCTATCTGATTTCTCTTGGGCTCTTGGCTCGAAACCAGGCAGAGCTGCTGATCGCCATCCGCCGCAGCTTGCCGTTCGTTGTGCTCCTCCTTTTGCCGCTCGTCTCCGTGCTGTGGTCGCCCAGCCCCGCTCTCACCCTGCAGCGGGGCATTGCGCTCATTCTCTCCGTATCGCTTGCCTATCTCCTCGCCATCCTGTTCACACCGCGGCAATTGCTGTTGCTGACGGTTGTAGTGCTTGGCTCCGGCATGGCGTTCAGTCTTTTGATGGCTGCGGCATGGCCCAGTCGCGCGTTCACCGTGGGCGAGAGCTCCCTGAGAGGCGTCTTTGACAACAAGAACGCGCTCGGATGGAACGCCGCGATCGCGACTTTCGCATGCAGCGTGATGGCGGCGG
Organism: Rhizobium sp. CF142; assembly: GCF_000281145.1. NCBI lineage: Bacteria > Pseudomonadati > Pseudomonadota > Alphaproteobacteria > Hyphomicrobiales > Rhizobiaceae > Rhizobium > Rhizobium sp. CF142. The sequence continues at coordinate 2,919 of NZ_AJWE01000084.1, forward strand.
ATCGACGGGCGGGGCTGAGAATCGTCAGCATACCGCTGCTGTGCGCCAGTCTCGTTTGCCTCGTCGCATCACAGTCGATGACGGCCATGACCTCACTCGCCAGCGCGGTGGTGGCCACGTTTTTCTTCCTTGCTCTATCAAAGACCCGCGACCTTGGACGGGTGACCCTCGTGCTGGTCTGTCTGCAATTGGTCGCGCTGCTCCTTGTAGGCCTCAGCGAACTGCTCGTTCCCGTGCTCGAAGCGCTGGGCAAGGATGCGACACTGACCGGTCGTGTTCCGCTCTGGCGGGAAGTGGATCACGCGATCGGAAGGCGGTTGTTGTTCGGTTACGGCTATCAGGCCTTCTGGGCCGACTCCAACCCCGATGGCTGGCACGTACGAGCCGCGGCCGGGTGGCCGGCGCCGCACGCCCATAATGGATTTCGTGACACATTGCTAAGCCTCGGGCTCCTGGGCTTCATCCCCCTGGTCTGGACCATTGCCCGCGCTGTGCGGCAGGGTGCGACGCTGCTGTGTGATGCTCCCGAGGAAGGTTGGCTGTGGCTGAACGTGCTGGTCATCATGTTCCTCGTGATGAACCTCACGGAAACGATCCTCCTCACTCAAAATAGTCTTCTCTTCGTCCTGTTTGCCACTGCCGTAATTATGTTCGCGATCAGGTTTCCGACCGAAGCGAGAGAGCTGACGTCTGGATTACGTTTGA